>JBCCWM010000188.1:0-8240 GCA_039193505.1 Pseudomonadota bacterium
GCCATCGATCGAACGAGCAGGTTCGCCGTGGCGCAACTGGTGGAAAAGGCGGACAGAAAGACCGCTTGGGAGGTCCCGGAGTTCCCGCTCGACGCCGTGCCCTACCGGATCCACACGATCCTCACCGACAATGGAATTCAGTTCGTCGAGCAGCCGCGCAACCGCAACACCATCCTCTCGCGGCCGATGCGGTTCGACATGATCTGCGAGGCGAACGGGATCGAGCACCGGCTCACCAAGCCCAACCATCCCTGGGCCAACGGCCAGGTTGAACGGATGAACCGAAAGATCAAAGACGCCACGGCCAAGCGCGACCACTACGACAGCCACGTTCAGCTACGTGGACACCTCGCGGACTTCCTCGACGCTTACAACTACGCGCACTGTCTCAAGACGCCCTACGACTACATCTGCAAGATCTGGACTTCAGAGCCGGATCGATCCATCGTCGACCCGGTCCACCAGATGCCGGGATCAAACACCTAGAGCTCCTGCTCGACACTGTACCCTACCGCATCCACACCATCCTCACAGACACCCATTGCCCGGCAGGCGATTTGCACAGCACATCTGCCGAGAGCGGCATCCAGGTCGCCGAGCAGCCGCGAAACCGCACCGCCACACTCTCTCGGCCGATGCGGGTCGACATGATGTGCGGGGCGAACGGGATCGAGCATCGGCTCACCAAACCCAACCATCGTTGGGCGAACGACCAGGTCGAGCGGATTGCCGGACGATCGAGGAAGCGACCGCCGAGCGCTCCCCCTCCGACAGCCACGAAGAGCTTCGACGCCCCCCTACGGACCTCCTCGACGCGCAGAGCTTGGCGCACCGTCTCAAGACGCTCACCGGTCTCACGCCCTCCGAGTACATCTGCAAGATCTGGACTTCAGAGCCCCAGAGATCCCTTGTCGACCCGATCGCCCAGATGCCGAGACTGAAGAACTAGCCCGCTTCAATCTGGCAGCGCACTTCGACTTGGCGCGCGGCGTCGAGGGGAAAGCGCCACATCACAGCGATGGCCGCCAGCTTCAAAAGGACTGGCGCAAGGGCGTAGAGCGCTGAGAGAAGCGTCAGCGTGCCGGGTGTGTTCGCAGCCTGGCTCTCGAAGCCCGCTTGGCCGAGGATGAGAAGGGCCGCACCGCCCGCAAGGGCTAGCGCGCCCTTGGTGGCAAGCGACCAGAGCGCGAAGAACGCCCCCGTCCGTTGGCGGCCGGACCGGGCGGTGTCGAGGTCCACAAGATCGGCCTGCACCGCCGCGGGAAGCGCGAGATCGGCGCCGAGCGCAAGGCCGGAGGCGACGCAAATCACCGCAAAGGCCAGCACATCCCCTTCCCGCAGGAAGAGCGCGCAGGCAAAGACGGCGCTCGCATAGATCATCGCCCAGCACCAGAGCCTGTGCTTCGATGCAAACCGGAGGCCGTAGATCCAAAGCGGCGCGCCGGCCACCGCAGCGCCGAAATAGAGCACCAGCAGCGGGCCGCCCCAGTCCGGCGCGCCGAGGCGGTCGGACACAAAGAACAGGAACAGCGTCGCGGGGAGCGCGTTCGCCGCCCCGTTCAGGATGTAGGCCCCAAGGAGCCGCGAGAAGAGCGGTTCCTCCCGGAGCGTCGCCCAGATCGCGCCCGGGCGCGCGGCCGCAGTTGAGTGGTCGCGGGGCTCGGGCACGACAGAGAGGCACCAGAAGACGCCGACCGGCAGGGTCAGCAGGATGAGCGCCGCGACATTCGCCATTCCGGCCGCGCTGCCGACGCCGAGGCTGAAGGCGACCGCCGCGCCGATGGTCCCGACAAGGCCCACGGTGTCGCGCCAGACTGTGATCCTCGCCCGCTCCGCGTAGTCGGTGGAGAGCTCGGCCGCCCATGCATAGTAGGGCGTGAGCATCACCGTCCAGCCGAGGGTCAACGCAAAGAGGAGGGCGGTGAACCAGACCGCGCCGGCGCTCTCAGGCGGCAGAAAGAGGCCGGCAACCGCCGCCATCACCACGGGCGCACCCACGGCAAGCCAGGGCCGCCGCCGCCCCCAGCGTGTGGTGAACCGGTCCGAAATCAGGCCCATCGCCGGATCGCTCACCGCATCGAAGAGGCGGATCGCGATCAGGGCCGCACCGATGAACGTGAGCGAAAGACCGCGTTCGGCCGCGTAGAACGGCGGCAGAAACACATAGACCGGGAAGTAGAGTGCCGCGAGGGGCAGCGCCGGGGCCGCGAAGGCGGCGAGGGTCGCCGCCTTGAGCCTCATGGCGTCAGTCCCAGCGGCGCGCAGCCATCCGCGTCACGATCCCACAGAAGATGCCGGTTCCAAGAAAAATCCCGAGGAGCGTCGGATTGGCAACGAGGGACAGGTACTCGCCCGCGTAGTTCAGAAGCTCCTGTATGGCCACCATCGGCTCCGACCCGACCAGGCGCCTCGCGATGATGTCCTGGATCACCTGCCACAACGAGAGGAGGAAAATGAGCCAGATAAACACCGTGACCGCGGAGCGCACGCCGAGAAAAATGCCCGTGCCCGCCTCCGCGCCCGCGCGTTTCCCGAGCCCGTACCAGCCATGGAGAATGCCCACGAGGCCGAACAACCAGAGCAGTGGCGTCTCCCGCCGCTCGAGGTTCTGGTCGGGCAGATAAGCGATCACCACGTAGACCATGGCAATGCAGGAGAAGAGCGCTGCGATGGACGCCACAAGTCGTGCGCCGGTCGGCATCGAGCGGGATGCCATGGTCACCTCCGTTTACGGCGCCGGTCACGCCCGGCGAACGACGCTGAATTGCGCCACGTCGGTAATGCCCGACTGGAAGGCCGCCGCACAAGAGGTGAGGTAGTAGTTCCACATCCGCTGAAACCGCTCGTCAAAGCCGAGGGGCTGGATGTCCTCCCACCGCTCGTTGAAGGCAGCATGCCAGCGTCGAAGCGTATCAGAATAGCTTTGTCCAAAGCTGTGATTGCCCGTGACATCAAGACCGGCGCTGGCGGCCTCCCGCTCGAAGGCGCCGGGAGAGGGCAACATGCCGCCGGGAAAGATGTACTTTTGAATAAAATCGACGCTTCTTTTGTAGCCCTCAAACAGACGGTCGGGGACGGTGATGGTCTGGATCGAGGCGCGGCCGCCCGGCTCCAGCCGGTCGCGGACGGCGCTGAAATAGGTGGGCCACCAGCGCTCGCCCACGGCCTCGAACATCTCGATGGAGGCGATGGCGTCGAACCGGCCCGCCTCGTCCCGGTAGTCGCGGAGCGCGATGTCGACCCGCTCCGCGAGGCCCGCGCGGAAGATCCGCTCGCGCGCGTATTCAAGCTGCGCAGGGCTGATGGTCAGGGCCGTGACGCGGGCGCCGCGCCGCGCCGCATGCTCGGCAAAGCCGCCCCAGCCGCAGCCGATCTCCAGGACGTGCTGCTCCGGCTTCAGTTCGATCTTGTCGCAGAGCGCGTCGTACTTGCGCGCCTGCGCTGCCGCCAGATCCTCCCCCTCTGCTTCGAAGAGGGCGGAGGAATAGGTCATCGTTTCATCCAGCCAGGTGGCGTAGAACCTGTTGCCGAGATCGTAATGCGCCTGGATGTTGCGCGCGGCTTGGGCCTTGCTGTTGTCACGGAGGCGGTGGCGCAGTCTCTCATAGGCCCGGATCAAGCCGAGACCGGGAAGCGCGCGCGCGACCTCGTTGTTGGAGCGCATAAGGACGTCGAGGAGGGTCTGGAGGTCGGGTGTGTCCCACCAGCCGTCCATGTAGGCCTCGGCAAATCCGAGATCGCCGTCGCGGAGAACCCGGCCGAAAACGCTATCGTTCCAAACGAGGAGCTTGGCGGCGGGGCCGGGCTCGCCCCCCTCCGCGCGAAACGTGCGGCCATCGGGCAGAACAACGTCGATCCGCCCGGCGCGCAGCCGGCAGAGCGTGGCGAAGGCGGGCTGGAACCACCGCGGGAGGTCCCTCGCGCCACGCGTTGTCGTCAGAATCTCGGTCATCTCACCCCCGCCGTCGGACCCGCACCCCTCGGGTCAGCTGTGTCGCACGACCGCCCCTTGGTCCGGCTCGGGCCGCAAAAACGGGACACCTTTGAGATAAAGGCGTAGCGCGTGCAAATGAATATTCGCCATGACGCGCTGGCTCATCAAGGGATAGGCGGCCGCAGCCCGGAGGAGTGTGGCACTGGTGAGCGGCTCCGCCCGTCCGGTGAGCGTTGCGATCAACGTCTCGCCCTCGGGCCCTGCCTGCCGGATCCGGAGCGCCAGCCGCTCCCCCGGCGTGTCGATCGTAAAGCGGTAGACCTGGTCCATGTCGATGAAGGGCGAGACATACATCTCCTTGCCCTGGCGCTGGCGGTAGTGTCCGCCCTCCTTCGCGCCGGCGGGCAGGACATAGGCGATCTGGCCGCCGAAGGTGTTCTTGACCTCGTAGATCAGCGCCGCGAGACCGCCGGCGTCATAGGCGTAGTACACCGTCAGCGGGTTGAACGCGTAGCCGAGACAGCGTGGGAACGAGAGCATCTCGACCCGCTCGGCGCGCGGCAGACCCGCGCGCGCCATCTCGCGGTCGACCCAGGGTCGAAGCGGACTGCCATCGCGCGGGCCGTGGTCGCGTGTCTGGATCGAGAAAAGGCCGGGCCGGTTCCAGCGGAGAACCGGCCCGGTGACATCTGCGACCCGGTCGAGGTCGATCAGCGTCGTGAAGACCGGCATCCGAAGCTGGTGGCGCCGCGGGCGCAGGCGCATGTGCATCACATGCCCGCGATAGAGGCGCCCAGCCGGGCTCACTCCGCCGCCTCGGCGAGGGGCGTTGCCGCCGGGGCCGGCATGTCCGCCGCCCAGGCCGGCTGCGCCCCGAGGGCAGCCGCAACGCGGAGGCCCGAGCGGAGCCCGTCCTCGTGGAAGCCGTAGCCGAGCCAGGCGCCGGCGTACCAGACCCCGCCCCGGCCCTGGATCGCACCGATCTCGCGCTGCGCGGCGAAAGCCGCCTCCGTGAAGACCGGGTGCGCGTATGTGAACCGCGCGTGGATCCGCGCCGGGTCGATCTGCCGGCCTGGGTTCAGCGTGACAAAGAGGGGGTGGCGTCGGTCGATGGTCTGAAGCCGGTTCATCCAATAGGTGACCGGCGCAGGGCGCGCCAAATCCGCCGCGCCGCCGCTCGAGAGGAAGTTCCACGAGGACCAAACCTTCTGGCGGTGCGGCATCAGGCGCGGGTCGGAGTGGAGGATCGCCTCGTTCTCGCTGGTCTTGAAGGCCGCGAGGAGGTCGGTCTCCTGCGCATCCTTGTCGGTGAGGAGCGCCGCGGCCTGCGGCCCATGACAGGCGAGAATCACATCGTCATAGATGGCCTCCGACCCATCCGAGAGTTTGAGCGTCGGCCGCCCGCCCCTGCGGTGAACCGCGACGGCACCGACCCCCTTGACCGCCCGGGGGCCGAGTGCGGCGACAATCCGGTCGACATAGTGGCGCGAGCCGCCATCGACGGTCCGCCAGCGCTGCATCGGCCGCATCCCACACATGAGGTCGTGGTTCTGGAAGAACGCGACGAAGTTCTCCGCCGGAAAGTCGAGGATCCGGCCCGTCGGCACCGACCAGATCGCGCCGCCAAAGGGCAGCGCAAAGCAGTCGCGGAACCAGGTCGAGTACCCCTCGCGTCCGATCCACTCCCCAAGCGTCAGTCCCTTCAGGGCGCCGGAGGCGAGCTGCGCGGGTGCCTCGCGGTTGAAGCGCAGGATCTGCAGAAGACCCCGGACATGGCGCGGATTGAGGAGGTTCGCGCGCTGGGCGAACAGTTGGTCGAGGTTGTCGCAGGCATACTCGACCCGCCCCTCGTCGACCGAGAGGCCAAACGACATGTCGGACCATTTGGTCGGCACGCCGAGATGGTCGAACAGGCCACAGAGGTTCGGGTAGTTCTTGTAATTGTAGACGATAAAGCCGGTGTCGACCGGCACGTCCGTCTCGCAAAAGCGCACATCCACCGTGTTGGCATGCCCGCCGAAGCGGTCGGCGGCCTCGAATAAGGTGACATCGGCCGTGTCTTTCAGCGCGTACGCGGCGCCGAGGCCGGCGATGCCGGAGCCCACGATGGCAAGTCTCATACAGTCGTCCTTCTGTCGGGGATCAGGCCGCGCTTTGCGATCTGAGGTCTTGATAGGCGGCGAGCGCACGCTCGCGCCCGGCTTTGAGATCCACCATCGGCTGTGGGTAAGGTGTTGCGCGGTCGAGGGCCCAAGACTTGGGCGCGGCCTCATAGAAGGCGGTGGCCTCCGCGCCCGGCGCGGCGGACAACTCGGCCACAAAGCGGCGACGATAAAGGCCGTGAGGGTCGAACTTCTCGGCCTGTGTGGCGGGGTTGAAGATCCGGAAGAAAGGCGAGGCATCGGGCCCCGAGCCTGCCGCCCATTGCCAGCCCATCGCGTTCGACGCCGGGTCCCAGTCGATCAGACACTCGGCAAACCAGTCGAGCCCGACCCGCCAATGCGTCATCAGATGTTTGGTCAGATAGGACGCCGCGAGCATCCGGGCGCGGTTGTGCATGCGCCCGGTCACGTACATCTCGCGCATCGCAGCGTCGACCACGGGCTCACCGGTCTGGCCGCGGCGCCAGCGTTCGGCCGCCGGACCGTCCTCGAGCCAGCCGAACGCGTCCCACTCCGGCCGCCAGTTCCGCTCCGTGATGTGGGGTGTGTGGAAGGCCAGATGCGTGGCGAAGTCCCGCCAGACGATCTCCTTCAGGAAGGTCTCGGCGCCCGGTTGGCCCTCGGCCAACGCGCGCTGGCCCGCATGCCAACAGGTGGCAGGGGAGATCTCGCCAAGCGCGAGGTTCTCGGAGAGGTTCGACGTGCCGGAGCGGTCGAGCCGGTCGCGGTCGCGCGCATAGCTGGCGATACCGTCCTCGACAAAGCCCGCAAGGCGCGCCAGCGCAGCGTCCTCACCCACATTTGCATGACGCGAGACCACCGCGGCGCCGCGGTTCATCCGCCGCCCAAGGGACAGCGCGGCAAGGTCCAAGCCCTCCGGCCACCGCTCAGGCGCTGTCAGCCGCGGCGGGCCAATCGGCTCGGGCACGTCGCGGGAGTGGACGGCCTTCCAGAACGGCGTGTAGACTTTGTAGAACTGGCCCTGACCCGTGGCGACGGTCCACGGCTCGAAGAGCACGTGGCCCGGGTGGCTCTCCACCGCGAGACCGTCGGATTTGAGACCGGCCTTGACGGCTGTGTCCCGGGCGATCGCGGCTGGGTCGTAGAGCCGGCTCCAATGCACAGCACTCGCCCCGGTTTCGGCGACCAGCGCCCGCAGCGTCTCGAGCGCTGGGCCACGGCGGAGGATCAGACGGCTGCCCTTCGCCTCCAAAGCGGCGGCCAGCGCGGCAAGACCCTCTCCCAACCGCCAGAGATGTGCAGCGCCTAGCGCCTCCGTCTCAGGATCGAGGATGAAGACCGGTACGACGGGGCCTTCGGCTGCGGCGACAAGGCCCGGATGATCGGCGAGCCTCAGGTCGCGTCGAAACCAGAAAACTGAGAGTGCTCTCATACGAGTACGGTCATCCTTTAAGGCAGAGTACGCGACCCCGTCTGTCGTGGATCACCGACATGACCCGATCCGCCCCTCGGTCAATGGTCTGCCGCGCGTCAGGCCCCGGTCCTGCGCGTCGACAGGCACAGAGACCTCCGCCTCCCGCAAAGCTGCACAAAACTCAACCTCAGGGTGCTCATGCGATAGGCCGCGACACGGGCCAGTGACAGCACTCGGCAGAGAGCTCAATCGCGTACGCCCAGCGCCAGAAAGAGCGTCGCCGGGTCGCTGTCCTGGGCACCGGTCTGATCCGTGCCGCACGGGGTCAGAGCACGCGGTCGAGCGCCTCGATCAGGTGGGTGACCTCCGCGTCCGAGGTGTAGTGCACGAAACTGACCCTCAAAACGCCATGCGCCGGATCGATGCCGAGCGCATCGAGAAGACGGTTGGCGTAAAAGTCGCCGCCGCCCGCCATGATCCCGTGCTCAGCCAGCTCGTGGGCGAGCTCTGCGCCGGGACGGGTGTGATGCATCGCCACCGTCGGGACTTTGTCCGGGCCGGTGCCACCGATGAGGCGGATGTCGTTGCGCTCCCGCAGATATCCGAGCAGCGGCGCCAGCCGGTCCCGCTCCGCCTCGCCCATCAGCCGTGCGACCCGCGCCCCGCGCACGGCCGGAGCGGCGTCATCGCCGAAATGGTGCGCATCGAGGGCATCGATGTAGTCGGCAATCCCTGCCGCCGCTGCGATCTGCGCATGGTCGGGCCCCGC
>JBCCWM010000189.1:0-8236 GCA_039193505.1 Pseudomonadota bacterium
ACGAGGCTGAGGAGCTTGCGGGCCTCTACCGCAACACCGTCAACGCGCTGTCGCTTGCCCGAGAGATCTCGCTCGACCGTGCGCTTCTCACATACCTTGAGGCGCTTGCGGCGCGCGCCTATCTCGCCGTCTACGCCCCGCGCGCAGACCTTGCGGGCCTCGTCTGGCGACTGCTTTCCGTCGGCATTCCCCGTGCTGTCCGGCGTGTTGGGACAGCACTCGGCCTCGCGGCCCTTGCGCTCTTTCTCGGTGCGGCGACGGCCTATCTCCTCTACTTAGACGACCCAAGCTGGTTCTCGATCTTTGTCCCGCCGGGCCTCGCCGGCGGCCGCGGACCCCAGGCGAGCGAGGCGGAGCTTCGCGCCGTTCTCAGCGGCACAGGCGGCGATGTGGGCGGGCTTGCGGCCTTTGCGGGATATCTCTTTTCCCACAACACGATGGTCGCGATCTTTGTCTTCTCGCTCGGCATCCTCGCCTGCGCGCCGAGCCTCCTCCTCACATTCTACAACGGCCTGATCCTCGGTGTCTTTGCCGCTCTTCACGTCGAGAAGAACCTCGGCTACGAGCTCTTCGCATGGCTGTCCGTTCACGGCGTGACGGAGCTCGCGGCAATTGTGATCGCCTGTGCGGGTGGCGTCCATCTCGGCCTTGCGCTCCTCTTCCCGGGCGAGACGACACGCGCCGATGCGCTCCGCCGAAACGGGCGCGACGCGGTGAAACTCGCGATACTCGCGGGGCTGATGCTGGTTGTCGCGGCGATCCTTGAGGGCTTTTTCCGCCAACTGGTCCAGGCGCCTCCGGCGCGCCTTGCGATCGGCTGGGGCATCGGTCTCCTCTGGCTTCTCTGGTTGAGCCGCGCAGGCCGGGCCGACACCCCGTGAGCAAGGCGCGCGCCGCCACCCATCGCGAACCAGCGCGGCGCCGGATCGAGATCCTGCCGCCAGAGGGCGTTCCGATTGGCTTTGAGGTCGCGGGCCTCGGCGCACGTCTCGGCGCGCAACTGATCGACATCTTGCTCACCACGACGGCCGTTCTGATCGTGATGTTTGCGGTCGTCTCTTCCGATTGGGTTCGCTGGGACGGGATCAGTGCAATCGCTGGCCTCGTCTTCTTCGCGTTCCGGGTGCCCTATTACGCGATCTCGGAAATCGTTCTGAACGGCCAGACCCTCGGCAAACGGGTTCTGGGTCTCCGTGTCCTCTCCGCCGACGGCCGGTCGCTGACGCCCCACGCAGTCGTTTTGCGGAACCTCCTGAAGGAGGTTGAGGTCTTTGGCCCGGCGACCTATCTCGCGGCGTCGCCGGTGTTGGATTGGATTTCGCGGCTCATTGTCCTGGTCTGGATCGCCGTGGTCCTCGGCGTCCCGATCTTCAACCGCCGCAACCAGCGCCTTGGCGATATTGCAGCCGGAACGGTGGTCGTGGTGGCGCCGCGCCCGCGGCTCTTGCCGGATCTGGCGCAGACCGCAGCGGCGGAGCGGTTCGCGTTCGAGACCCACCACCTTGACCACTATGGCCGGTTCGAGCTCCAGACGCTCGAACACATTCTCCAGGTGGACAGCTCCAAAATGTCGGCCGCCGCGCGCACGCAGCACAACACCAACCTCGCCCGGGTCCGAGACGCGATCATCGCTCGCATCGAGTACGAGGGCATCGTGCCGGAGGCCGACACGGCCGAGTTCCTGCGTACATTCTATCGCACACAGCGCCGCTATCTCGAGAACCGCCGGCTCTTTGGCGACGCCCGCGAGGACAAGTTTCACCGCGAGCCAGAGGGCTGATCTTCTCACGTCCGGTGGGGCTGCGGGGGAAACCATGGTGGACTTGCCTCGACCGACGGCGGGTGCCGACGCACGTCCCTCTTGGAGCGGCCCTCTGCGCCCGCGCGGACCCGGAGTGTTGTCAATGCGTGGACCCAATTACTCGGAGGGCCCGCCATCTCAACATGGGCATTTTTCACTTGTTTCGATGTCTTACGCCGTCTCCATCACACAAGATGGGCGTGGCCCGTCCAGTTCTGGGCGGATGAGCTGACCAGTGGTGGAACATGCGTCGTCCCGGCGTCTCGCACCGCACACGCCGGCAGTCTCTTTGGCTCGGTCTCCCACGAACAGCGACCGGTCTCCCATGCTCCTCACCGAGGGTTCGCGCCTCGCTGAAGAGCATACAATCTTTGGCACACTTATGGTTGCAAACCCCGCCCAGATCGCGATCCTCGCGGCAGGAGAAGCCTCCGTTTACCTTCATCTGCGCGAGATTGAAGAGGGCGTCGGCAGCGAGGTTGGCGAGGTGATTTGATGACGCTCCATCCGGTCACGCTCCTGCGCGATGCGGCCGCTCTCTTTCTCACCAATTTGGTCTGGCTCTATGGGGATTTCTTCGCGGCGCGGATTGCCTCTCTCACGCTTCTCTTTCTGCTTTTCCCCGGGCAGGCGGTCTGGCTTGTTGCGGGTGGTGAGGCGCCTGCCCCGATCCTCTACTTCGTCAACGCGTCATCCCTGATCGGCAGTGCCATTTTTGCAGTTGTGAGCCTCGGCGCTGTTCGACGTCTTTGGGAGCGCGTCGGTGGGGGCGCGTCGCCGCCGCCATGGGGCGTGGTCGGGTGGACACCGGTGCTGGTGCTCTCGCTGGCGCTCGATCACGTGGTGACCGCAGGTATCCTCTTCCTCCTCGTCCCCGGCCTGATCCTGCAGGCCCTCACGACGACCGTGCTGCCGCTCCTGGCCATCGAAGGCGCCGGCTGGCGCGCTGTGGAACGGGCGGTCGCCATGGCCCGCCCTCATCTTCTGGTCCTGACGGTGGCATGGTCTGTCGTCATTCTACCCTGGCTGTCGCTCTTCATCTTCGGTGGTCCGGCGGAGGCGCAGGACGAGGTCGCGCTGTTCGATCTCTGGGTGCGGGCGATCTTCAGCGACCTCTTCACGCCCGCCTTCATCGGCTTCAGCGCGTGTCTCTCGGTTGTGACCTATCGGCGCCTGATCGAGGCCGAAGGCGGCGGACCCGACGATCGCCTCACGGATATCTTTCGCTGACCCTCAGGTGAAGCGGTTGTCGCGCGGGAAGCCCCGCGGCGCCATCCGCCCGGCGCTCGCCCGCCTGCCGATCCACTCCGACACCGCCGTTTCCGTGCGGGTGCGCCCGGCCGGGTCGAGCCATCGGAGCCCGTCCGCAAGGGTGAAAGCCCGAGCGTCAGCGAGGCCGCCATCCTTGTACTTTTGGAGCCGGACGCCCTTGCCCCGCGTCATCTCGGGCAGCTCCTCGATCGGAAAGACGAGGAGCTTGCGGTTCTCGCCCACGACCGCGATGTGATCACCATCGGCCGGGCGGCACACAATCGCGCGCGCGCCGTCCTTCAGGTTCAACACTTGGCGCCCGGCGCGGGTCTGAGCGACGGCCTCGTCTTCGGCCAACAAGAACCCGTCCCCCGCGGAGGACGCGACGAGGAGCTGGCCCCCGGGCCGGTGCACCCGGAGCGACGTGATCGCCGCCTCGTTCGGGAGATCGACCATCAGCCTCACGGGTTCGCCCATCCCGCGTCCCCCCGGAAGGCCCGCCGCCGGCAGCGTGTAAAGCCGCCCATTGCTCCCCATCAAAAGGAGCCGGTCCGTGGTCTCTGCATGAAACTGGAGACCCGGCCCGTCGCCATCCTTGAACTTCAGCTCGGCCCCCTCGGCCACATGACCCTTGAGCGCCCGGATCCAGCCCATCGCGGAACAGACGACCGTGATCGGCTCGCGCACTGTGACGGCCTCGAGCGGGACGTCGGCGGGCGGTGCGGCGACGGCAAACCCGGTGCGACGGGCACCCAGCGGGTAGTCCGCGCCCATCTCATCTTTGAGGGCCGCGATCTCGGCCGCGTCGCGGAGGCCCTTCATCCGTGCCGGCGGGCCGAAGGCCTTGCGCAGCGCCCGGAGATCCTCAGCGATCCGGCCCCATTGCGCGTCCTCGGAGGCGAGGAGCGCGTCGAGCGCCTCTCGTTCCTCGAGCAGCGCCTCCCGTTCAGCGCGGAGCTCCATCTCCTCGAGCCGTCGGAGCGCGCGGAGGCGTGTGTTGAGGATCGCCTCCGCCTGCACGTCGGTCAGCGAAAACTCGGCGATCATGACAGGTTTGGGCTCGTCCTCGCCCCGGATGATCTCGATCACCCGGTCGAGGTTCAGGAACGCGATCAGCAGCCCATCGACCACTTCGAGCCGTGCCGCGATGCGTCCGAGGCGGTGCCGGCTCCTGCGTTGCAACACCTCGCGGCGGTGGTCGAGCCATGCGCGGAGCACATCCTTCAGCGAGGCCACCTTCGGCACCCGACCGTCGATCAGCACGTTCATGTTGAGCGCAAACCGCGTCTCGAGATCGGAGAGGCGGAAGAGCGCGTCCATCAGAACATCGGGGTCCACGGTCTTTGCGCGCGGCTCGAGAACGATGCGGATGTCCTCCGCGCTCTCGTCACGGATGTCGGCGAGGATTGGGATCTTCTTGGCGAGGATCAGCTCGCCGATTTTTTCGGTCAGCCGCGCCTTCTGGACCTGGAAGGGCAACTCCGTCACCACAATCTGCCAGAGGCCGCGCGGCAGCTCTTCGCGCACCCAGCGAGCGCGGAGGCGGAGGCTGCCACGGCCCTTGGCATACGCCTCCGCGATCGCCTCGGGCGGTTCGACCAGAATGCCCCCCGTCGGGAAGTCGGGACCAGGGAGGAGCGACACCAAAGTGGCGTCCGCGGCCCCCGGTGCCTTCAAAAGATGCAGTGCGGCGTCAACGATCTCACCGAGATTGTGCGGTGGAATGTTTGTCGCCATGCCGACGGCGATGCCCGATGCGCCGTTGGCGAGCAGGTTCGGAAACGCCGCCGGCAGCACCACCGGCTCCTCCGCGCGGCCATCGAAATTGGGCCGATAGTCGACCGCGTCCTCCCCCAATCCTTCCATCATCGAGACGGTCGCAACGGTCATCTTGCACTCGGTGTAGCGCATCGCCGCGGGGTTATCGCCGTCCTGGGTCCCAAAGTTCCCCTGACCGTCGACCATCGGGTTGCGCATGTTGAAAACCTGAGCCATCCGCGCCAGCGCGTCGTAGATCGATTGCTCGCCATGCGGATGGTATTTCGCCATTGTCTCGCCGACGACCGCCGCGCATTTGCGGTAGGCGCCGCCCGGATCGAGGCGGAGCTGCTGCATCACGTAGAGGATCCGGCGATGAACGGGCTTCAGCCCGTCACGCGCATCCGGCAGTGCCCGGTCGGTGATCGTCGACAGAGCATAGGTCAGGTACCGCTCGCCGAGCGCGCGCGCCAGCGGCTCCGTCGGATCATCGGGTATATCGGGGGTGCCGGTCTCATCCACCATAGATATGGTGTAGCCCACGGGCCAAGCTCGGTCCAGCGGCGGATGGCGCTTGATTGAGAAAGTAATTTCTACCATACTAGAAATATCGAAATGGAGAAGCGGATGAGCATGAATTTCAACGCCCTCACCAACGCCCTGCCGGAGGCGGACGCACGCCTGATCCCGTCGCTCGCCGGCAACGCGTTGCCGCCGGGCTATCATCTGACGGAGGTCACCCGCGCCGATCTCGTCAGCATCGATTGCGGCGGGGTTCAGTCAAAGCGCAAGGAGGTCCGGATCCAGTTGATGGAGGGCACCCGCGCCCCGCTCACCGCTGCGCGCGTGCGCCGGATCTTCGGCCAGGCGGTCGAAGCACTGGGCGACATCGGCACGCTCGACGTTGTCGTCGAAGCGGCACCAGCCGGCCGGGCGGCAGCGCTCTGGCGCCCCATCGGGGTTGTGGCGGCGGAGGAAGGTCTCCGCCTGGAGCTCGCGCCGATCGCACCGGCCTGCCGCCCCGCAACCCGTCCGGGCGGCTGCTGCGGTCCAAGGCAAAGCGCAGCCTAGGCCCTATCGCCCCCCTCGAAACTGGTCTACCCGGTGAGCATGTCTCGCGTCCTCCTCCTCACCGGCGCCTCCTCTGGGATCGGCTATGCCGCGGCACATGACTTTCACCGCCGCGGCTGGCGGGTCTTTGCAACCTGCCGAAAAGAAGCGGATGTCGAGCGGCTGCGGGCGGAGGGGCTCGAGAGCCTCGTTCTCGATGTCGCCGATGAAGAAAGCTGCGCCCGCGCCGTCGACGAGGTCCTCGAGCGCTCGGATAGCCGGATCGACGCGCTTGTCAACAACGCCGCCTTCGCCTGTCCAGGACTTGTGGAGGACCTGCCCCGCGGCGCGCTCCGGGATGTGCTTGAGACCAACCTCATCGGCCAGATCGATCTGACCCGCCGCGTGCTGCCCGCGATGCGCGCGCAGGGCCATGGGCGCATCGTGATGATCTCCTCCGTCCTGGGCTTCGTCGCGCTCCGCGGACGCGGGGCCTACATCTCGAGCAAATTTGCGCTCGAAGGGATCACCGACACGCTCCGCCTCGAACTCGCGGACGAGCCCCTCGATGTCATCCTGATCGAACCCGGGCCCATCACATCCGAGATCCGCCGCAAGGCGCGCGGCCCCTTCGAGCGCTGGATCGACTGGGAAGCCTCCGCCCGGCGGAGCTTTTATGAGACCGACCTCCGCCCCCGCCTCTACAAGGAGCCGCCGCCGCACGATCCCAATGAGCTGCCGGCCGATGCGGTCACTCGAAAACTCGAACACGCACTCGAAGCACGGCGCCCGCATCCGCGGTATTTTGTGACCCGACCGACCTACATCGCCAATGTCGCTCGCCGAGTCCTGTCGACACGTCTCCTCGACCGAATTCTCGTCCGGGCCTGACCGGGTGGAAAGCACCCCACAGTCGGGCTAGCTTCCTTCCAACACGCGCTCACCCCGGGCGCCGAAGACAGGAGCCGGTCCCATGACCTCCTCGCCAATGTTCTATGTCACGCTCGCGGCGTGCCTCGTCGTGCTCGCCATCGTCATGGTGGGGATTGGCGGGTTCGCGCGGGGCGGTGAGTTCAACAAGAAATACGCCAACAAGATCATGAGGCTCCGTCTCGCGGCGCAGCTCTTCGCGGTGGTGCTGATCGTCGTCTTCGCCTGGTTCGCGCGGGGCGGCAGCTGATCCAATGGTCGTTCTCAACAAGATCTACACCAAGACCGGCGACGCCGGTGAAACGTCGCTTGGCAACGGGACGCGGGTGGCCAAGCACAGCCAGCGCGTCTCGGCCTACGGCACGGTCGATGAGGTGAACGCGACCGTGGGCCTTGCGCGCCTCCACGCGGTGGGAGATCTCGATGCCGGCTTGGCGCGGGTCCAGAACGACCTCTTCGATCTCGGCGCCGATCTCTGCCGCCCGGAGATGGAACGTGACAGCGAGGCGGAGTACACGCCGCTTCGCGTGACGCCATCCCAAGTGGCCCGCCTCGAGAGCGAGATCGACCGGATGAACGCCGATCTTCAACCGCTCCGCAGTTTCATCCTTCCGGGCGGCACGCCGCTGGCCGCGCACCTCCACCTCTGCCGCACGGTGTGCCGACGGGCCGAGCGCCTGACAGTGGAGCTCTCCGCGCTCGAGAGCGTAAACTCCGATGCCCTGCTCTACCTCAACCGCCTCTCCGACTGGTTGTTCGTCGCAGGCCGTGTGGCGAACAACGGCGGCCTCTCGGATGTCCTCTGGGTCCCGGGCGCCAACCGCTAGGCCGGGCGGCGGGGCCCCGCGCGTTGCCGAAGGCGGCGCGTGGGGAGGGTCGCGTGGCGCGCCAGCGCCTCATTTTGGCGGAACAGCCGGCTCCCAGAGCTCGATCGGGTTGCCCTCCGGGTCCACGAGGCGCGCAAAGCGCCCATAGGGCAGCTCCTCCGTGTTGCGCTCGACCGCAATGCCCCCGGCCTCGAGCGCGCTGATCATTGCGTCGAGATCGGCGACCCTAAAGTTGAGCATGAACTGCTTCGCGGGATCCCCGAAATAGTCGGTGTCCGCCGCAAAGGGGGCAAAAACCGTTGGACCCGCCGCCTGTTCCCAGACCCGGCCCCTCTCATCGGCTGGCACCGGATTGATCCCGAACCACTTGAAATACCAATCGGCGAGTGCCGTTGGATCTTGCGCACGAAAGAAAAAGCCACCGAACCCCGTCACCTCTGGCATATGACCCTCCTTGCCGGCTCACACGTACTGCGACCGAATACCAACCCGTGCAAAGGTCCGGCGCAACCGCCATCGCCGCCTGAAATAGCTGTCCGCCCGCGCCACAAACCGCGCCTCGTCCAGCCGCGCTTCAATGGCGTTGAACTCCGACAGCAGGGCCGCGTCAATCGCGCCC
>JBCCWM010000190.1:0-8234 GCA_039193505.1 Pseudomonadota bacterium
GAGAGGCCGGTCCGCATGGGGTGGGCGCCTCCGGCGGGGCGTGTGCCCGGGGCGCGAGCGCCTCCGGGATCCGTCATGCGGGAGGCCGCAAGCTCCGGTCGACGCGGCGACTGGCGTCGGGACGCCTGGCATTGGCGCGGCTGGCATGACGTGCGGTCTCCATATGCACTGCTCTGCGCGGGGCGGCGCCTCCCCGGCGCTCACGCCCGCCGTTCCTCGGCGAGGAGGCGGAGGAGGATCGCAACCGACTGGAGCGAGACGAGGAGGCAGAAGGCGGGGATCAGGGATTTGAGAAGATAGACGGCTTCGATCCCGCCCACTGAGATCGGACCCTCGAGGATCTTCCACGAGTTTCTGACGGACGGCCAGGACCACCAGGCGAGCGCCGCCATTGCCGGCAAAAGGAGGCCCAAATGCCCCGCAATGTCGATCCGGCGCCGCACATGGCGAGGCGCCGCGGCATAGAAGATATCGACCCGCACATGACGGTCGACAAGGAGCGTGTACCCCCCCGCCAACATGAAGAGGGCGGCGTGGAGGTAAAGCACGCTCTCCTGCACCCAGATCGAGTTGACGCCAAAGACATAGCGCCCGACGACAATGCCCGACTGGATCAACACCATGGCGAGGGCGCTCCAGCGGAGCGCCCAGGCAATCCCTCGATTGATCGCGTCGAGACTGTCGGCGACGCGTCGCAAAATCCCGCCCTCAGTAGCCGAGAACGGCTGCACGCGCGTTCATCTGACCGTTGTCGGCGTAGCTCATGTAGCCACCGACACTGTCGCGATAGGCCAGGAAGCTCTCGGTGATGGTCTTCACGAGCGCGTCCTCATCCTGGCGGAGCTCGTCGATCACCTCACCCGCGGCAACGCCCATCGCGGTGATGACATCCTCGGGGAACATGCGGACCTGGACGCCATCCTCCGCGACCAGCTTCTCGAGGGAGGCCGCGTGCTTGGTGGTGTATTCGGTCCAAACCGGGTTGTAGAGGCTCTCGCAGGCAATGGCGACCGCGCTCTTCAGATCGTCGGGGAGGGCGTTGTAGGCGTCTGCGTTGACGCCGCACTCCTCGGCCGAGGACGGCTCTCCGACGCCGGGCCAGTAGTAGTTCTTTGCGATCTGCTGGTAGCCAAGGGCGCTGTCGGTCCAGGGCCCGATAAACTCACCCGCGTCGAGGGCGCCGGTCTGCAGCGCTTGGAACATGGCCGGCCCGCTCATCGCCTCGACGGCCATGCCGATCTTGGCGCACATGAGGGAGGCGAGGCCCGTGGTGCGGAACTTGATGCCCTTGAGATCCTCGGCCGAGGCGATCTCGCCCCGGAACCACCCGCCCCATTGGGGGCCTGAGTTGCCGCAGAGGAACGGCTTGATCCCGAAGCGGGCGTACATCTCGTCATAGAGCGCCTGGCCGCCGCCATGGTAGAACCAGCCGATCTGCTCATCGGCGCGGAGGCCGAAGGGCTGCGAGCCGAAGAGGAGGATGCCCCGCGATTTGGAGCCCCAATAGGCCGGCACCGCGTGATAGAGTTCCGCCGTCCCCTCGCTCACCGCATCAAAGACGCCGCGGCCCGGGACGAGTTCCCCCGCGGCAAAAAGCCGGACCTCGATCCGCCCGCCCGAAAGTGTTGTGATCCGATCGGCGAGCATCTGGGCCGCAACGCCGGGGCCGGGCAGATTTTTTGGCCAGGCAGTGACGAGCTTCCACTCGCGGATGTCCTGGGCAATCGCTGGCGCGGCGAGTGGGGTGGCGGCGGCGCCCACGGCGCCCGCTTGGAGGAAAGTGCGTCTTTTCATTGGTCTGTCCCTGTTTGTTTAGGTTCCGAGTATCCCGGGCAGGCGGAGCCCGTGGGTTTTCGCGCAGGCGATCGCGTCGTCGTAGCCCGCATCGGCATGGCGCCAGACGCCCGAGGCCGGGTCATTCCAAAGGACCCGCTCCAGGCGTCGTGCCGCCGCCTCTGTTCCATCGGCCACAATCACGACGCCCGCGTGCTGGCTGAACCCCATGCCGACCCCTCCGCCATGGTGGAGCGAGACCCAGGTGGCCCCAGAGGCCGTGTTGATCAGCGCATTGAGAAGCGGCCAGTCGCTGACCGCGTCGGAGCCGTCTTTCATCGCCTCCGTCTCGCGGTTGGGGCTCGCGACGCTGCCCGCGTCCAGATGGTCGCGACCGATGACCACCGGTGCCGCCAGCTCCCCGCTCGCCACCATCTCGTTGAACTTGAGGCCTGCGCGGTGCCGCTCACCGAGGCCCAGCCAGCAGATCCGCGCCGGCAGGCCCTGGAACGCGATCCGGGCGCGGGCCATCTCGAGCCAACGATGCAGGGCTGCGTTCTCCGGGAAGAGCTCCTTCAGCGCGGCATCGGTCTTGTAGATGTCCTCTGGATCGCCGGAGAGCGCGCACCAGCGAAAGGGTCCGATCCCTCGGCAAAAGAGGGGGCGGATGTAGGCCGGCACGAAGCCCGGAAAGTCGAAGGCCGTCGTGAGCCCTTCCTCTTTCGCGACTTGTCGGATGTTGTTGCCATAATCGAGCGTTGGCACCCCGTCGTTCCAAAACCCCACCATCGCCTCGACATGGGTCCGCATCGAGGCGCGCGCGGCGACCGCCACGGCCTGCGGATCGCTCTCCCGCTTGTCGCGCCACTCAGCCAGGGTCCAGCCTTGTGGCAGGTAGCCGTTGACCGGGTCATGTGCGCTCGTCTGGTCGGTGACGATGTCGGGGCGGACCCCACGCGCGCGGATCTCCGGAAAGACATCGGCGGCATTGCCGAGGAGGCCGACGGACTTCGCCTCGCCCGCCTTGGTCCAGCCGGCAATCATCTCGAGCGCGTCATCCAGCGTCTCGGCCCGTTCGTCGAGGTATTTCGTGCGGAGGCGGAAATCGATGCTGTCGGGGTTGCACTCAACCGCGAGACAGCAGGCCCCCGCAAAAACTGCGGCGAGCGGTTGCGCGCCCCCCATGCCGCCGAGCCCACCCGTCAGGATCCACCGCCCTCTCAGATTGCCGTCGTAGTGGCGCCGCCCGGCCTCTGCGAACGTCTCGTACGTGCCCTGAACGATCCCCTGCGTGCCGATGTAGATCCAGGAGCCGGCGGTCATCTGGCCGTACATCATGAGCCCTTTGCGATCGAGCTCGGCAAAGTGCTCCCAGGTTGCCCAATGGGGCACGAGGTTCGAGTTGGCGATCAGGACGCGCGGCGCATCGGCATGCGTGCGGATGACGGCCACAGGCTTGCCGGACTGGACGACGAGGGTCTCGTCCTCCTCCAGCTCCTGCAGGGCTGCGACCATCCGGTCGAAATCGCTCCAAGTCCGTGCGGCGCGCCCGATGCCGCCATAGACCACCAACTCATGCGGGTTCTCCGCCACATCCGGGTGAAGATTGTTCATCAGCATCCGCATCGGCGCTTCGGTCTGCCAGCTCTTTGCGGTGATCTCCGGCCCTGTCGGCGGCATGACCGTGCGCAGGTTGTGGCGAGGATCGGTCATGCGGGCCTCCAATCGCGGAGCGTTTCGAGAATGCGGGTGAGGTGCCGGCGGAGCGGTTCCGCTCGGCGGGGATCGTAGCGCCAGGGCGGCGCCTCGGCCTCGAGATAGGCCGACTGGGCAAGCTCCATCTGGATCGCGTGGATGCCAGTCTCTGGGCGGCCATGATGGCGCGTTGTCCAGCCCCCCTTGAAGCGGGCGTTGACGGCTGTGGTGTGGCCCTCTGCCGCGTGGCAGATGCGGGTCACCTGTGTCTCGATCTCGCTGGCCGCAGTCGCCCCGTCATTGGTGCCGATGTTGAAATCGGGGAGCGTTCCCTCGAAGAGCCGGGGCACGTTCGAGCGGATGGAGTGGCAGTCGTAGAGGAGCGCAAAGCCATGCTGCCTCTTGATCCGCGCAAGCTGGGCGCTGAGCGCGGCGTGATAGGGCTTATGGAACGCCTCGAGGCGCGCTGCGACGTCCTCCGGCCCGGGCGCTGCACCATCGCGCCAGATCGGCAGGCCATCGAAGTCGGTCATCGGGATCAAATCCGTGGTGTTTTGCCCGGGATAAAGGCTCCGCCCGTCGGGATCCCGGTTCACGTCGATCACGTAGCGATGGACAGGCATCCGAACACTCGACACCCCCTCAACGAGACCCGCGTAGAGCCGGTCGATGTGCCAGTCCGTGTCGATGAGCGCCCGTCCAGCCTCATTCAGCCGCGCATGGATCTCCGCCGGCACCTCCGTCCCAGTGTGCGGCAATCCGAGGAGGAGAGGGCTCGTGCCCTCGGTCACATCAATCACATCCGCCCCCCGATGATCCGCGCATGAAGGGGGGTCTGCCCGATCCGGTAGGAGAGCTCCGCCGGGTCCTCCAAATCCCAGATCGCGAGATCGGCCCGGAGGCCAGGCTCGACGCGGCCCCGATCTCTGAGACCGAGCGCCCGGGCGGCATTGGTTGTGACCCCTGCCAGCGCCTCCCTCGGTGTCATCCCAAAGAGGGTGCAGGCCATGTTCATCGCCAGGAGAAGCGAGCCGAGCGGTGAGGACCCGGGGTTCCAGTCCGTCGAGACTGCCATCGCCACGCCCTCTGCTCGAAACGCCTCGATCGTCGGCACGGCTGTCTCCCTCAGAGTGTAAAACGCCCCGGGCAGCATCACAGCGACGGTGCCGGAGGCCGCGAGCACCCGCGCATCCGCCTCGGTCGCATACTCACAATGATCGACGGAGAGCGCCCCGTGCCGCGCAGCGAGGGCAATGCCGCCCTGGTGGCTCAACTGCTCGGCGTGGAGCTTCACGGGCAGCCCGAGCGCCCGGGCACGCTCAAACACACGCTCGATCTGCGCGGGCGAGAAGGCGATCCCCTCGCAAAACCCGTCGACGGCATCGACAAGACCCTCGCCGGCCGCCGCCTCGAGCGCCGGCAGACACACCCCGTCGATATACGCATCGGCGGTCGACCCAGCAGGGATTGCATGCGCGCCGAGAAAGGATGTCTTCACATCGACCGCGCGGAGGGCACCGATGCTGCGTGCGACCCTCAGCATGGTCAGCTCGGTCTCGCGGTCGAGACCGTAGCCCGACTTGATCTCGATCGTTCCCACGCCTTCCGCGATCAGCGCGTCAGCCCGGACGAGCGCATCCGCCAGCAGCGCTTCGGCCCCGGCCTCTCGCGTCGCTGCCACGGTCGAGGCGATGCCGCCGCCGGCTCGGGCGATGTCGGCATAGCTTGCGCCTTCAAGGCGCATCTCGAACTCCCGCGCGCGGCTGCCGCCATGGACAATATGCGTGTGACAATCGATCAGCGCCGGCGTCACAAGGCGCCCCTCGACGGAGATGCTGGGCAGCGCCGTGTCGAGATCGTCCATCGGGCCAACTGCGGCGATCCGGCCACCCTCAACAGCGATCGCTGCCTTCGGAAGGAGACCGTATCCGCCGTCTGGCGCGGCCATGGTGGCAAGCGTTGCATTGGTGATGAGCAGCCGCTCGGACATCCACGACCTTGTCTGGCAGACACGCCTATGCGTATTGAGTGCCCATGCATGTTGTCGATTGGGGCTTTGCTTGCAAGAGATTCACGCACGCCACGCCCTGACGCCGGCCGGGTGGGCAGATGATGTGCGCCTCACGATCAGCGCGGACGGGCGGATCGCCGATGTGGCGCTTGGGGGGTCCCTCACATCGCCCGTAGATCTTCTGCTGCCGGCGCCGGTGAACCTCCACAGCCACACGTTTCAGCGCGCGATGGCCGGTCTGACCGAGACACGGGGGCCGGATCCCACTGACAGCTTTTGGACGTGGCGGCGGTTGATGTTCCGCTTCCTCGAGCGCCTCGACCCGGACGATGTCGAGGCGATTGCGGCGATGGTCTATGTGGAGATGCTCGAGGCGGGATACGCGGCGGTTGCAGAGTTTCACTACCTCCACCACGCAATCGGCGGTGTGCCTTATGCGGATCCGGCCGAGATGGGTGGCCGGATCGTGGCGGCGGCGGAGGCGACCGGGATCGGCCTCACGCTCCTTCCGGTCCTATACGTGCAGGGCGGCTGCGATGGGCGGGCGCTTGTGGGCGGGCAGCGGCGCTTTGGCTCCGATCTCGATCTCTATGCGCGGATGTTCGAGGCCAGCGCGGACATGGTCCGCCGCGCGGATCATGGCATCGGCGTCGCGCCGCATTCGCTCCGTGCCGTGCCGCCGCATGCGCTTCACGCCGCGGTTGGGCTTGCGCCGGAGTGCCCGATCCACCTTCACCTGGCCGAGCAGGTGGCCGAAGTGGCCGAAGTGGAGGCGCATCTCGGCGCCCGCCCGGTGACGTGGCTTCTCGACCGGGCGCCGGTCGATGCCCGGTGGTGCCTGATCCACTGCACGCAGATGACAGCGGCGGAGACCCTGCGGCTTGCCGCGAGCGGCGCCATCGCGGGTCTTTGCCCGATCACCGAATCGAGCCTTGGGGACGGCATCTTTCCGGCGACCACGTTTGCGGAGGCCGGAGGCCGCTTCGGCGTCGGCTCGGACTCGAACATCCACGTGGCGCTCTGGGAGGAGCTCGCCACGCTCGAATACAGCCAGCGCCTCCGCGATCGGAGCCGGGCCGCCCTTGCCACGCGGGAGCGCTCGACGGGGCGGATCCTCTTTGATGCAGCGCTCGACGCGGGCGCCGCGGCCGCCGGACGCCGCTCAGGCGCTGTGGCGGTCGGTCATCAGGCCGACCTTGTTGCGATCTCGACAGCCAATGAAGTGCTCTGCGAGGGGCGCGGCGACACCCTCCTCGACAGATTGCTGGTCTCGGGCCGCGCGCGGGCCTGCGTCACCGATGTCTGGAGCGCGGGCCGGCATGTCGTCGAGGGCGGCCGCCACCGCGAGCGGGACAGCGTCGTGGCCCGCTACCGCTCGGTCATGGCGGGCCTTCGGGATGCCCTCTGAGCCTCATCAGAGCATCGCTAGGGCGTCGTCGAGCGTCGCGAAGTGGCTGGCGTTGAGCTCGGAGAGCATGGTGTCGACGATGGTCAGAGTGGCGCCGCCCTCGGTCGTGTAGACCACGTCCGAACCGGACTGTGCCGCACTGCTGAGGAAGCTCGCGAGCGCCGCCGCGCCCTCTCCCGCGCCACCGATCACCAGCATGTCGAGCGTCGGGTCGAAGTCTAGGATCGTCGCGTCCTCGGCCCCGAGGGCCTCATCGAAGACGAAGTGATCGATGCCGCGCTGACCCCAGAGGATGTCCGAGCCGCCATCGGTGATCAGGACATCCTCGCGCGCGCCGCCCTTCATGATGTCGTCGCCGCTGCCGCCGACCAGCAGATCCTGAAGGCCGCCGCCGGCGATGACATCGTCGCCGCTGTCGCCCTGGATGGTGTCGCGCCCACGCCCGCCCGAAAGGTCGTCCGCCCCGGCGCCACCCGATATGTTGTCAAATCCGTGGCCGCCATCGATGTCATCCGCACCGCCCTCCCCCGAGAGGTCGTCGGCATGATCGCCGCCGTCGATCATGTCCCGGCCACCGCCGCCAAGCACGATGTCCGTTCCATCGGCGCCATTGATCACATTGCGCCCGCCGTCGCCACGGATCAGCTCACCCGCGTCGCTGCCGGTCGCCTCCCCCGTGGAGTCGACGTCTATCGACGTGCCCTCATGATCCGCCGCACGCTCAGCGATCGTGTCGGCCAGCCCCTCGGCCTCTGCGACCAGGTCTGGCGACGGGTCCGGCTCGACGGGCGTCGGTCCGGGTGTGGCGGGCTCTTCCGGCTCGGGCGCGGGAGCGGGATCCGGGACAGGTTCCGGATCCGGATCAGGCGTGGGATCAACAACAGCGTCGCGGGCCTCGATCACGTCGAGCTTCACGTTTGCGCTGCCAATCGTCACGGTGGTCTCATACGCCCCGTCGAGATCGCCGCCCTCAAAGCGCACCGTGTAGGTTCCGGGTTCGAGCGCAAGACTGTAGCCGCCCGCGTCCCAGGTCGAGGTCGCGGCCACGTCCTCATCGTTCCAGGCCGTGATGCGAACCTCGCCGAGGCCCTCCCCGACATCGTAGAAGAGATCTTCGTCGAGATCGTCGGTCACAACGCCGGTCAGGTAGACAATGCCGCGATTGCCGAACTTCTGCGTGACGTAGCTGCCGGTGTTGCCGGAGGTGAAGCCAACCCCGATCTCGCGGTAGCCGGAGCTCAGCATGTTGCGCTGGTGCCCGTCCGAGCCCCAGAGGCTCGCGTGGCGGGCCGAGATCTGACTGTCGCTGTAGTCGTTCGCTCGGCTCGACCAGGCGAGGTTCTCGCC
>JBCCWM010000191.1:0-8227 GCA_039193505.1 Pseudomonadota bacterium
AACTCGAACCCGTTCCGAACCGGGATCAGCGCGTTCACGCTCGGCCTCGGCAAAGTTGTCGCGCCGATGGCCTTCGTCTATGCGCCCGTCCTCCTCCTCGTCTCGTCGACGGGCTTCGATCTTTGGGAGTTCACCTACACGGCGGCGAGCTGCATTGCCGGCGTCATCGCGCTGTCGGCGGCTGTGGTGGGCTACGGGCTCGCCCCGCTCGGGGCGATCAACCGAGTGCTCCTGGCTTTTGCGGGGCTCATCTTCATCGCGCCGTCGCTGCAGGCGGATGCGGTGGCGCTCCTGATCTCGGCGCCTGCGTGGATCACTCAGATCCGGGCCCGACGGGTCGCATCCCCCGCGGCGGCTAGTTGAGGATGCGCGAGACAAAGAGGCGGATGTCCTCATCCGCCTCCAGATCCACGCCGAGGCTCCGTGCGATCTCAACAGCCTCCTCTGCAAGCTCGATATTCTTCATCTGCAGCGCGGAGAGGAGCTGCGCGATGAGAGGCAGGCGCGTGTCGTCCGGCACGAAGCGCCAGCTGCTGCCATGCGGACCGCTGCTCTGGACGAGACCGTAGCGCTTGACCGGATCGGAATCCCGCCAGATCAGCGTTGCGATGTCGAGGAGAGCGGAGAGGCTCTTGGCGTAGTAGTTGTGGGCGAGCATGTCGTCGCCGGCGGCCGACATGTCGATGCTGTCGAGATCCTTGAACACAACCATATCGGTGCCGCCCTGGCCGGCCCGCGGAAAGTCGCCATGGATGTAGCGCGAGGCGGAGAGCGCCCAGTCCCGCTCCGACCCATAAAGCGTGACGCGCTTGGCCGTCGCCTTGATGTCGGGGAGCATCTCCCGGAACACATCCGCATCGACATCGGGCGCCGCAAACAGCAACTGATCGAGCACTTGTGCGGACTGGCCCTCGGCCCGACGTCGGAGGCCCACCACTTCGAGTGCGTCGACCACCGCGCGGCTCCCCATCGAATGAGCGATGAGATGGATCCGCTCCGCGCAGTGCTCCGTGACAAGATCCTCGAGGAAACTGGCGAGGCGCCGCGCGCTCAACCGGACGGCGGCGGTGTCGGCAAAGTAGCCGGTTGTCGTGCCCTGGGACGGCCAGGAATAGACGGCCACGACGCCCTGATAGTTGATGTCGTAGGCAATCTGCGCCGCCCGCTTCAGCGCATGCTCAAAGCCCGTGTTGTAGCCGTGCACATAGACGAAGATCTCGTTGCGGGCGCGATTATGGGCCTCCGCACGGATCCGAGCAAAGAAGTCGCTGTGGTCGAGCGGCGCGACCTCCTGCAACACCACGTGACGCACTGGGTTCTCCGAGAACTCCAGCCGGAAGATCGACGGCTTGGAGATCAGGCCCGCTTGATGTGTCTTTGGGATGCTGATGGTGGCCGTGCCAACCTCGAGCGGCCCGCGTCCCGCGCCGTAGAAGCGCGACGGATAGGCATGTCCGGTGCGTGCGCGGTCCGTCGCGTAGAACACGTCGACGAGCGTGTACTCCGCGCTGTCGCCGGGCAGGGCGCTCTCGGATCCGGCGGTGTCGCGCTTGGCATAGCTGCCTTGGAGCCCGCGCGCCTCGACCCGGAGCCGCGTGATCCAGCTCTTGGTCTCCGCGACCCAGGCCGCGCTGATGCCGCCCGATTGCTGCTCGTCGACAAGGGTCTCCAGGATCTCGAGCGCGAGCTCCTGTTTGTGCAGACGAAGACAGAGATTGGCCGCGGTGAACAGGTAGGGCGCGGGGTCGGTCATCAGCACGTCGCGATGGGCCTGGGCCAGGGCCGCAAGCTCCCTCGTGATCCGGATCGCATCCTCGAATCGCTCCTCATCGATCAGGCGGTCGGCCTTCAGACGAAGGAGGTCGTAGAGACATCGCACATCGAGCGGATCCTGCGCTCTCAGATGCTCTGCCATGGCGGTGATCTCGGCTGAGGATTTCCGCCGGGCGTCCAGCACCATCTGGACCGCTTCTGAGTGGGAGAGGTGGTCCTGCATGGCGCTACTTCCCCCTCAAACGATCGCGGAAGCCCTGCCGAGACGTCTCGATCCGGTCGGCGATCTCAGTGCGCAGTGTCTGGCGCAGGGCGCGCACCCGGTCCCGCATCTGTTGGGGTGCCGCCGCAGCAATCGAGGAGGCCGCCTGAGCCATGCTCGGCCCGACCAGCTCAAGCCCCGTCTTCCGGGAGATTGCGCCGATCACCCAGAAATGGTCGGCCACGGAGTAGGCCTTGAGCGTGGCGAAAGGAATGCGGAAATAGCCGCCCTCACCCCAGTTCTCCCCCCAGCTGTTTCGGGCGATCCACTCCTCAGTCGCGAGGTCATAGCCCACGATCAGCATGCAGTGGCCAACATCCACCTCGCCGGTGACCGCTTCGGGCGGCGGTGCCGTTCCGGTCGCCCCGGCCGCATCGTAGTAGCTTCGCGGCATGAAGGTCGTGAAGACGACTGGCAGCCCGCGGGTCAGCGCCTGCATCACAGGCTCGCCCAAGGGTGTCATCGCGAATTCGATCGCCTGATGCTGGCGGGCGTTTTCGTAGCAGGGGGGCGTGGGCTTCTCAGTGACCTTGTCCGGAGCGTTCGGCCACAGCCTCTCCTCACAGGCGCCATGGGCGAGCACGCCCGCAAGCACGTGAGAGAGGCAGGTGCCCGCATCGACATCCGTGCATTCGCCAAGTTGGCGGGCGTTGAAATAGACAAACAGCCGCGAAAGATCGACATGGGAGAGGCCGTCGCGCCGCTGCAGGAACTCCAGTGCGCCGACAACAGCGTTGGCCGTGCAGGAGCCGATCGGCCCCTGATCCTCCACTGGCGGGCAATCGGGGCGGAGGTCGACCCGGGGCGGCAGAGTGGCCGCGTCGAGCTTGATCTGGGGCGCCGTGACGCGCCCCCGCTCCAGCACGCAGCCGTCCAGTCGATAGCGTGTCCAGTCCTCAGGCATCAGGGGCAGTCTTCGCCAGGATAGTGGTTGACATGGAGATAGGCGACGCCCGGCACATTGATGTGGCAGCCGCCGTCAAACGTGCCGACATAGGTGAAGTTCTGTCCGGCAACCGTTGCGGTGTAGCGCACGATGGCGCCGTTGAAGGCGCCGTTGAGGCTGACATTTCCGGTCCCCGGGACAAAGCCCGAGCCGGTCATTTGCCCGTTGGACGAGACGCGCACCCGCCAATCGACAAGCCCCCCTGGAAGCTCCTGATACCAGATGCCGTTGAGATAGGCGTAGGGGTTCACGCTGGGGGTGACGGGTGTCGGCGTCGGTGTCGGTGTTGGGGTCGGCCGCACCACGGGTGTCGGTGCCGGGGGGGTATAGACGGGTTCGGGAATGTATGTCGTGTCGAACACACCGGACTCGTTGATCATCACGCCGAGAAGGGCCGCGGCGATGACGAGCCCCGCCACGACTTTAAAGGCGGTCGATTTGAAGGCGTCCTTCCAGGCCGGCACGTCGGTCGGAGGCGGCGGGGGAGGGGGCGCCGGTCGCCGCTTCTCCTCCTTATTCGGCTTGGGCTCCGGGGCCGTCATCGCCTCGAGATAGGCATCGACCGTCTGCGGCCGGCTCATCGGGCGGTTCGAGAGGCCACGCTCGATCAGTTTGTCGATGTACTCGGGCACGTCCTCGCGCCCGCCGCTCGGCGGTTGCCAATGGCCCTGCGGCAGCACCCCCACCAGAAGCTCGTAGAAGATGATCGAGAGGGAGTAGAGATCCGCGGCCTCGGTCACCGTGTCCGGTGCGGTGATCTGCTCCGGCGCCATGTATTTGACCGTGCCGACCGCCCCCGTCCCGCCGGTCTCCACATTCGTGCCGGCCGCTTGTGCAATGCCGAAATCGGCCACGTGGAGCGGCGCGGCCTCAGCCTCCGGCCGGTGGAGGAGCATCACGTTCTCGGGCTTCAGATCGCGGTGGATGACGCCCTTGTCATGGGCGGCTTTGAGACCGGCGAGGATCTCGCGCACAATCTGCTCGGCCACTGGAAAGGGCACATCCTCGCGCGCTCGCGCCCGATCCCGGATCCACTGGCGGAGGGACTGCCCCGCAAGAAGCTCCATCGACATATAGGGCTGCCCGTCGGTCTCGCCGACATCGTAGACCGAGACGATGTTCGGATGACGGATGTCGCGGGTGGTGACGCCTTCCCTCACCAGCTTGCGCACCGCCTCGGGACCTGAGAGGCGGTCGCGCCGGATCAGCTTCAACGCGATGTCCTGCTCCGTCACCCGGTCCTTGGCGGCATAAACAATGCCCATGCCGCCACGCCCGATCAGCGACTGGATCGTGAAGCGGTCCGCGAACACGGACCCCGGTTCGAGCTCGGCCTGACGCACGGCCTTCCGACCTTCGGTGTCATGCGCGAACTCGGTCTGGAGCCCGCCGATCGTGAGCATCTGGTCGACATCGCCCGTGATCCCAGTGGCTTTGCCGCAGGTGCTGCAGAACGCGGCATCGTCGGGTAGATCGGTGCCGCAGGCCGTGCATTTCATCAGTTCCGGGCCCCCGACCCATGTCGTGTGATCGTTACTTCGTCGGCCACCCCATGCTGATAGCTGATCCCAACGCGGAAGGCTGCGGCCTGAGGATATCGTGACACCAGCGCCACGACCGCACCATGCGTGAGCACAGCCGCCTCCCCCCGGCTGAGCGGCGTTCCGTCGATAAGGAGACCGTTGTCGCTGTTCGGGCGCACCATCAGCCGGTCGTTCTGGAGGTAGAGCTCACAGTGCCGGCGTGAGATCATCGTGCTCAGCGTCTCGTCGATTGCGTTGCCCTGCATCGCGAGGACGCGGACATCGCCCGGCCCCTCGCGCTGTTTGGTGCGGGAGCGGCCGATGGCAAGAATCCCGTCCGAGGTGGTGATCGGTCCGTCGCCCGGCGTGTTCCCCTCCCCAAACCCGACCCAGCGCAGCGGCACAGTGCGCGGCAGGCGCCACGCGTTGTCGACACCGCGAAGCCCCATCTCGAGCTCCAGCCGCTCCGCATGGACGAGGCTCAAATCGAGCGCGGTGTGTCCGTTCGCCCGCGCCTGCTGCTCGGAGCGGACGGGGGCATAGACAGTCGCGCCCGGCTCGATCGTGTCAGCGGTGAGGTTGATCGTCTGGTTGACGATGCCCGTTTGATCCCCCTCAACAGTCACATTGAGGCTCGCCGCGAAGAGGAAGGCCTCAGTCCGCCAGCGAAACCGCGTTTCGGCCACGAAGGCGATTTCCACCCGGTGGACACCGCTTTCGGACAGCACAGCCGTGCGCACAGGCGCAGGGGAGGTCTGGCCGGGGCCCAAGCGCTCCCAGAGAAGGTCGACCTTTTGGCGGGGCGCATCGCCGGTTCGCGACCAGAGGCCCGTGACAAACAGCGGGCGGCCGGATGTCGAGGCGTTCCGGAGCGTGAAGGGCAGCGTCAGGACGCCGCCGATCCGGGCGTCCTTGATCGCTGCGGAATCGATGTCGAGGACGGGCTGGACGCAGTTCGGGCAGAGGCCGTCCTGCCCGACCAGCCCGCCGCAATCCTCGAACGCCATGCAGCGGAGGATCGTCGTCCCGCACTCACCGCAGAACGCCGCGTCCGGCGCTGCTGCGACGGTGGCCGTACAACACGGCTTGGGAAGTGCGGATCCCGGCATGCAACCGCCCTCAGGTCCGGAGGCGGTGGCCGCATCCGACGCAGAACTTCGCCTGGGCAGCGTTGGTGCGACCGCATTGCGCGCACTCGATCGTGCCCGCGGCCCCGGGCGGTGGCGATCCGTCCGCCGCGCCGCCGCCGCCCGCTCCTTGTGCGACGCCGATGTTGCTGTCGAGCGCCTTCAGGCCAAGTTGCTGGGCTTGCTCGGCCGTGGTGATCTTGTCCTCGCGCGCGCGGTCGACGAACTCGCGCATCAAAGCCATCGTGCTCTCGCCCTCTGCCGCCTTGGCACGCGCCTGCTCGGCCAAAACCATAGCGACATCGGCGCTGAGCCCCGCATTCACCGCCAGGATCTGCTCAGGCGTCATTGTCGCGCCGGCCTTCATCATCTCGACGCGCGAGAGTGTGTCGGCGCTCGACTTGTCGATCTCGCGCCGGGCGGCCGCGTCCTCCTCCAGCATCCGCATCTCGGACTGGGCTCGCTGCCCTTGCAGCTCAATGTCTTGAAGCGTTCGAATGTTGGCTGCGGCGATCTCGTTGCCTCGAGCGGCAATGTCGAGCTTGTCCATTTGCTCGAGCTTGGTGATCTCGGCACTCTGCAGCCGCTCCAGCTTCTGCATCTCGAGATCGACCTTGCGAAGCTCGAGCTTCTGGCGTTGGATTTCGATGGAGTGGCCGGCCTCGGCCAGTTCGTTCTCGAACTTCGCCACGCGCTCGGTTCGCAGCACCTCCACCTCGTGCTGGAGCGCTTTCATCTCCTGGAGGCGCTGCCCGGTCTCCCGCGCATCAGCAAACTCGAGTTCGCTCTTCAGGATCAGGTGGTTGAGCTCATCCTCGCTGGCGGCCTCGAGCTTGGCGAGATCGGTCTTTGTTCGGATTTCGAGCTCGGAGCTGTCCGCGGCGCGCGCCGTCTCCCGCCGCGTCACCTCGAGCGCAAAGTCGAGCATCTCCTGCTCGCGGAGGGTCGCCGCGCGGGTCATCTCATCGCGCTCAGTGTCGGTCAGCGCCCACTCGACCGAGACGATCCGCGCATAAATGCCGAGATCGCCGATCACCCGATCGGTCTCGCGCATGATCTCGCCCTGGATCAGGTCCTGCACTTCGACATTGCCGCGAAGCTCGGCCGCCGTCACCTTGGCGCCCACGGCGCCGAACACGCGCTCCGAGAAATGCGGGGCGACGCGGGCAAGCACGTCGCCCTCCGTGAGCGGCATCCGCGCCCGCATCAGCCCCAGAATGTTCGCGGGTTTCTCCGGGTCGACTTGCAGCTCCAGCGTCGCGACACCCGTGACCGGGGCCTTGTCCTTGGTGATCATCTCAACGTCGAGCTGCACCTGAAAGGGCTTCAGCGACGCAAGGAGCAGCGCAAAGGAGTGACGTCCGCCGAAGACTGAGCGGATCCGGGCCAGAAGACCGCCGATTGAGAAGTTCGCGCCCTTGAAGACGTCGACGATTTCCCCGTCTCGGATCAGGAGAGCCATATGATCCGGCGCCACCGCCATCCGCGTCTCGGTCAGGCTTTGAAACTCGCTGTTGCGGACGAACTCAGCGACGTAGCTCGGGTCCGAGATCAGAAGGTTCTTCGCTGCCATGACTAAAGCTCCACCTCTTACTCAGGCCCGGCGGCCCTTCCATTTCTTGAAGACAAAAAACGCTATGACATGGTAAATGATAACCAGCACGGCAATCGATGTTCCGACGGGATACTGATCGATTATTCCCTCGAGTTGTACCAGCCCCGCCCGACGGATCAAGTCGCCAACATTGTCGAGCCGGATGATCGTGCTGGCCACAACTCCAAGAAGCGTGATCAACGCCACAAACCCCGTCGCCACGGAAAAGAGGTGCCGGAAGCCCGAGACAGTGTCCGAGACGGGTGGATCCTCCGCCGGCTCCCCGAGATTGCGGGCCGCCGCGTCGGCCGCGTCGAGCGCGCGGTTTTGGGCCGCTGCGTCTTTCTTGAGGAAATCAAGCTCCAGGCTCTTGTTTCGGCGCGCGGTCTCGGCCCGGGTCAGGTTGTGGCGCCGCCGCAGAACCTGCTCATAGACCGTTGCAACCAGCCAGATCGCAGTGACGACCAGCAGACACCACACCAGGACGTCGAGCGCCGCAAACCTCGCCTCGTTCTCCACCACGCGGATCCTCGTTCAATCGGCAACACTGGCCAAAGCCTACCGGCCGGCGCCGAGAACTCAAGAGGCATCTCCGCTGGCCCCGGGCTTGTCAGAGCTGGTCCAGTCCTCCCAAGGGACTGCGGGTTTTGGGATGGTTCGATGCCCGCCGATTTCGATGTCGCCGACGGCGTACACGCCCTCGCAGGCTCAAAGGGTGCGGAACAGCCCGCAGTCTCCCCCAGTTGCTGGTTGCGTGCTGGGGGGCGGTCCCTTGCATGCGCAGCGACCGCCGGTCTCGGTTCCAACCGTGGGCCACACCCGGATCACGGACTCAGCCGGCTCTTCCCGGGATGGGTCCGTCCTAGTGGTTTGACTCCAACGCTTGGACCCCCCGGTGTCGAGCTGCGATGATCTTGTCGGGATCGGCGCGCCAGGTGAAAGGTTTCGCCTCGGTCTCGTTGTGCTCCTTGATAAAGCGGTTGATTGCGGCCCGTAGGTCGA
>JBCCWM010000192.1:0-8152 GCA_039193505.1 Pseudomonadota bacterium
CAGTCCCCAACCAGGCTGCCATCCACGCCCGACCGGCCGCACAAACGGCTACGATCCAAAGCCAACGCGCCGTGCCCACACCTCTTGCCGGTGCCGCGCGCGAGCAAACCAAACGTCGTGCGATCCATACCGGGGCAGTCCCGAACCAAGCCGCCATGCAAGCCCGACCGGCCGTCCAAACGGCCACCATCCAAACCCAACGCGGCGTACCCATGCCTCCTGGCGGCGCCGCGCAGAGGCCCGCCAGACCCCGCGCGACACATGGCAGGACTGTCCCCAACCAGGCCGCCATCCCCGCCCGACCGACCGCCCAAACGGCCACCATCCAAAGCCAACGCTCCGTGCCCACACCTGCGAGGAGCGCCGCGCAGAAGCACGCAAGACCCCGCGCGACCGATAGCGGAGCAATCCCCAACCAGGCCGCCATGCACGTTCGACCGACTGCCCAAACGGCCACGATCCAAAGCGCGATACACCCGCCCGAAAACAGCGCCTCACAGAGACACACCAAGCCCTGCGGAGCTCTCGACCCTGCATGCCCGGACAAGCTCGTCGGGCCGGCTGCCCAAGCGGCCAGCTCCCACACGCGGCGCAGCGCGCTCCCACCTCCGGACGGCACGGCGCCGGAGCATGCCGGACCTCGCGCGGCCGATGGCGGCGCAGACCCGGAGCGGGCCGACATCCGCGTCCAGCCGGCCGGCGCAGCGGTCGCCCCAAAGTGACGCCCCGTCTCATCCGCCTCGACGCCGCCGACAATGTCGCGGTCGTCGCCAATGACGGGGGGCTCGCCAAAGGGACCGAAGTCGAGGGCCTCCGCCTGACCGACACCATCCCACAGGCTCACAAAGTCGCGCTGATCGACCTCGCCGCCGGCGCGCCCGTCCTCCGCTACGGCGCCCGGATCGGAGTTGCGGCCGCGGCCATCCCCGCCGGCGGCTGGGTCAATGAGACCAACATCGACATGCCCGCAGCACCGGCCCTTTCGAACCTCCCGCGCCCCGCGCCCGCGCCTCCGGGCAGAGCCCCCCTCGAAGGCCACACATTCGAGGGGTTCCGGACGGCGGATGGTAGCGTCGGCAGCCGCAACATCCTCGCCATCACCAACACGGTGCAGTGCGTCTCGGGCGTGGTCGGCCACGCTGTGGATCGGATCCGGCGCGAGATCCTGCCCCGCTTCCCGGCCGTCGACGACGTCGTCGCGCTCGACCACACCAATGGCTGCGGCGTTGCCATCGACGCCCCCGGCGCTGCCATCCCGATCCGCACGCTCCAGAACATCGCCCGGAACCCGAACCTCGCGGGCTCCACAATGGCCGTGAGCCTCGGCTGCGAGAAGCTTCAGCCCGCGCGCCTCTTCCCGGACCTCCCCGACCTCGTCACCCTCCAGGACGAGAGCCATGTGGGCTTTGAGGCGATGATCGCCGCCATCCTCACCATGGCCGAGCAGCACTTGACCCGCCTGAACGCCCGCCGGCGCGAGACCTGCCCCGCCTCAGACCTCGTCGTCGGACTGCAATGCGGCGGCAGCGATGCCCTCTCGGGCGTCACGGCGAACCCAGCGCTCGGCATCGCCGCCGACCTCATCGTGCGCGCCGGCGGCACCGTCCTCTTCTCCGAAGTCACCGAAGTCCGCGACGGCATCGACCGCCTCACAGCCCGCGCCGAAACACCCGAGATCGCAGAGGCGCTGATCCGCGAAATGGCTTGGTATGACAGCTACCTCGAGGCCGGACAGTCCGACCGCAGCGCCAACACAACCCCCGGAAACAAAACCGGCGGCCTCTCGAACATCGTCGAAAAGGCGATGGGCTCGATCAGCAAGTCAGGCTCCATGCCGATCTCAGGCGTGGTCCGCCCCGGAGAGCGCGCGCACGCCAAAGGCCTCCTCTTTGCCGCAACGCCCGCCTCCGACTTCATCTGCGGAACCCTGCAACTCGCCGCCGGCATCAACGTGCACGTCTTCACCACCGGGCGCGGCACGCCCTACGGCCTCGCCGAAGTGCCGGTCCTGAAGGTCGTGACCCGCTCCGATCTCGCGCGGCGCTGGCACGACCTCGTCGACATCGATGCCGGCCGGATCATCTCCGAGAACCAAACCCTCGAAGCGATGGGCCAGGAGATCTTCCACGCAATCCTCGCCACCGCGAGCGGCCGAAAAACCTGCGCCGAACGGCTCGGCCTCCGCAATCAACTGGCGCTCTTCAACCCGGGCCCGGTCACCTGAGACCCCTTGCACACCAGGCGCCACTCGCGGAAATCTGTGTCCAGCAGCGTGCGGTCGACCGCCGAGCCGGCCGCCGCACAGGAAGCCGATTGAACATGCGTGGACCAGCCCCTATGGCCGCAAATGATGTGATTGCACCCGAGGATATTGCAGACGTTTTTTCTGTCCTCGACGAGGAAGAGGCGGTGCGCGCACGCAATGCGTTCTTTCGCCAGCACAAGCGCAACTCAAAAGGATACGCCAGCCTCGTCAAATGGGCCGATCTCGACCACAACGGACGGTTTGTACGCGGTGGGGTGTGCGAGATGCTGGAGCACATGGCCACGTTGGTCTCCAAACCCGCGCAGGACCCGGACATCGCCTTGGTCTGCGACCGCCTCGCGGAGGAGAGGCTGACCCCGGGCAGCATCAAGAAACTCGACGGGCGAGACGCCTTCATCTGGCTCCTGCCCTACACCTACTCCGTGGATGGCGGCCTCTCCGACACCAAGCTGCGCGCGCTCTACATCGACTATGACGTCTTTTCGGACGTGCTCGACGGCTTCAATTCAGAGAGCGGCCTGACCCCCGCCGAAAAGCGCCTGATCTGCCAACTCGCCATCGGTCAGAGCCTACGGGACGCCGCCACCGCGGACGCCGTCTCGTTCGAGACCAAGCGCAGCCAGCTAAAATCGATCAGCCTCAAACTGAACTGCACCAGCCAGAACGACGTCATTCGCCTCGCACTGGGGCAGCTTGTGCACCTCCTCAGTCTCAGCGGGATCGAAGCCGACCACGCCAAAGTGGCCGAGGATTTTGTCGCCGAGCACGGCCCCCCCGACGCCCAACTCACACTTCACAGACTGTCCGATGGCCGTCTCTTTCGCGTCATTGAGTGTGGTCCGAAGGCGGGCACGCCGATCCTCCTGGTCCACAGCATGATGTTTGCCCTCTTTCTCAGAAACGCCGCCCCACATCTGCACACGCACGGCTTCCGCCTGATGATGCCCATCCGCCCGGGCTACCTGGAGCTTTCGACGGGTCGGACACAGTCCGCCGACCACCACGTCGACCAGTTCGTCCAGGACGTCGCGGACTACCTTAAGATGAAGGGCATCCACCGCATCAAGACCGTCGGGCACTCCTTGGGATGTCTCGTGCTTCTGCGCTTCGCCGCGCGTCATCCGCACCTGCCCGAGACGGTCTCGCTGGTGTCCTTCCTCAAGATGAACACCCGGCAGGGCAAAAACGGCATGTATCGCCGCTTTGGCATGTCTCTGTCGCGCCTCGTCGCGACACCCGGCGTCTTTCGCCTCCTCGCCCGCGAGTTCCGGCGCCGCTACCATTCGGTCGACGCCGCCAAAACCGTCATTCGAAAGCTTTTCAAGGACTCCCCACCGGACGTCATCGCCTTTGAAGGCGACCGCCAGAGGCCCGCCTCCTACGCGGCCTTCCACGAAAGCTACAAGTTCTCCTATGTGGGCGTCGCCGAGGACTTCACCATCTTCTACATGAGGTGGCTCGACAACGTCGCCTCCGAGACATCGCTCCCGCTCCAGTTCATCCAAGGCTCGGACGACAACGCGACACCCGTCGATGTCGTCCGGGAGACGATGAACCCGGCGCGCGGCGACCGGCTCGACGAGATCCCGGGCGCCGGCCAGTTTTGCTTCGGCTCGCATCCCGAGACGGTCTGGCAGCATGTCGCACACTGGTGTCGGACCTAGCTCAAAACCGCCGGGTCAGCGCCAGCGCACACTCCTCGACGTCCAAATCGTCGTAGAACACGATGTTCGACCGCGTCCTCGAGATCTCGCAGCTCAACTCCGGCGCCGCCCCCCAGAGCGTCAGGCGATTGGTGCGCACCGCCGCCCGGACACCCCAGATCTGGTCGCTCCGCGCCTCCGGAAAGGCTCCGCCGAACACCTCATCATACCAGTTTCCCTCATAGAAGACGTCGCCCGACATCGTCCATCCGGTCGCCCAACTCCGCGTGACCCCGACTTCGCCGCGAAGGCCCACGAAGCTGAACCGATCGTCGACAGCGTCCCGCGTGCGCCCTCGCACCTGCGCGCGCACCGCCAGATCTGGACGCACCGCCCGGGCGATGCTCCCAAAGAGATCAATCTCGGCATAGTTGAAAATGCTGGCGGTAAGGCCGTCATCGTATCTGCGCTCCGCGTAGCGCAGACCGACGCGTGTGCGCAGCCGGTCGAAGGGCACCCGCGCGGCCAACGTCACGGCGCCGAGCGTGCTGTTGTCGGACGCCTCCCGAAAGAGGGCACGCGCCACATCGAAGCGCAAATCGACATCGACCCCCTCGAACGCGCGCGTGAGCGTGAGGCCGCTGCCAAAGACCTTTCGATTGCTGTCGGGATCGGTGTAGGATGTTACGACGCCATAGCCGTCGACCCGTACGTCCCACCGGTCGCTCAGCTCCGTGCGCCAATACGTGCCAAACCTCGCCCTCACCCCAAGACCCGAACGCCCGGTCTCATCGATCGTGCCGCTGTCGATGCCGCCGATGCCGGGCACGGTCGTGTTCTCGGTCGCGCGGTTGAAGTTGCTGCTCGGCACCGCAGCAACCCCAAAGGTCAAGCCGAAGGGGCGGCGCGCGCGGAGCGCGTCCGCGATCCGCCGGAACTGCGCCCGGGTCTCCCCATCTTCGGCGAGCGTGGCACCGAGCTCGGCTTGGAAAATCGCCGTGTCAATCGCATCGGTTCGCGCAAGCGCCTCGATCAGCGCACGCCTGATGTTGGCAGTCGCGGGGGAGAGGTCGGCCGCGCGCCTAAGGAACACAACGGCACGCTCCGGCGCGTCGCTCCTGAGCGCGATCAGGCCCTCGATGTAGAGACGATCGACAAGCGACGCACCAGCCGCGTCGAGGATCGCGCGCGCCTCGTCGAAGGCGCCCGCACCGAGCGCCGCGGCAAGCTGATCCTGGGCGCTCGGCTGCGCAGCACCCGGCCCGGCGAGGCCAAAGCCAAGGACAGCCGCCAGAAGCCAGCAGGTCGCGCGTGCGCCGCTCAGGCGAAGCATGAAATTCGGAGAGGAGGAGGGCCGGGCCGAGGTGTCGGCCCGGCTCGGCGGGATCTATTGGGTGGCAACAAAAATCCCGGACAGATCCTCGGGGCCGTTGCCAGCGGTGTCCGCTGTGCCGTCGATCGTGCCGAAGGTTTCCGTCGCGCCCGGATTGAACGCACCATCGACGACCGTATCGACGACGATGTTCGCGCCGAGACTGACGATGGAGCCATCCGCATCCGCGGTGTACCCATCCCCCGAGATCACGCCATTGGTGATGTCGATGCCCTCGCTCGCGGCCACGATATTCACAAAACCATCCGAATCCGTGATCGTCAGATCGTCGATCCTGCCGGTGACCGTGCCGCCCGCAAAATCGACATTGAGTTGGATGTCACCCGCTGCCGAAGACAGGAAACTCGAATCGAACTCGTTGATGCCGAACACTGCATCCCCGGTATATGTGACCGCTCCCGATGTCGGTGCCGTCCCGGCCGCCGCCTCGTTCAGCGCCACGAACTCGTTGATCGTCTGCTGCTGGGCCAACGGTAGACCCGTGAAGTCCGAGCCGGCGGGCAGCACCACCACAAACGTCCCGTTTGTGGTTTGCGAGGCGACGTAATCCAGCGTTTCGCCCACTGTGCCGGTGACGCTCGAACCGCCGCCACCTCCGCCGCCGCCGCCACCTCCGCCGCCACCGTCATCATCATCGTCACCACCGCCGCAGGCGACCAGGGCCAGAACAAGGATCAGGGACGACCCAACTGAGATGCTGCGCATTTCACTCTCCGAATGCTTGATGTTCGCGGGATCCAATTCGATGTGGTGCCGAAGGCTCGGTTTCGCGGCTGTCCGGCGCGGGGCCCCCGCCTGCGCTCTGAACCGTTTTCAAGACCTCGAAAATGCACCCGGTACGTCTCTGTTCCCGGTCGTCGCCCACCCGAACGATCACTGTTCGGCTGACCGCCGACACATTTAAAATTGGAAATGAGATCAGGTTCTTGGCGCGGATCGATGTCGACCCTGTGCCTGATGAAACTGACCACACCCTACCCCCGGCACGAAGCTACGCCAGGGCGCCGATTCCCGCGTCACCCAGATGGGTGATGCCGCGAAACTTCCGCGGGCGTCACCCTGCACTCAGACTGGCATCGAGTGCGCGCAAGAGCGCCGCGCCCGCAGCGGGATCAACGTCGAGATGGGTCACTGCACGGATCCGACGCTCGCCAAACGCACCGACGAGGACGCCCTGCGCTTCAAGGCGGGAGACCACCGCCGCGGCCGGCGGCGCCGTCTCCGCCAGATCGAAGATCACGATGTTGGTCTCCACCGGCAGGACCGAGGCCACCTCCGCCCGGGCGCCGATCTCCGACCCGAGATGGGCGGCCAGCGCATGATCCTCCGCCAGGCGCTCCACATGATTGTCGAGCGCATAGAGGCACATAGACGCGACAATCCCGGATTGGCGCAAGGCGCCGCCGATCCGCTGCTTCACCCGCCAAGCCTCCGCGATCACCTCGCTCGGGCCGGCCAGAACCGCCCCGACCGGCGCGCCGAGCCCCTTGGTGAAGTCGATCCAGACCGTGTCATACCCCGCAGCGAAGCGTGCCGCGGGCACACCCGCCTTCACGGCCGCGTTCATCAGCCGCGCTCCGTCCATATGCGTGGCGAGCCCGGCGCCCCGGGCAGCCTCCGCCACCGCGTCCAGATCGTCGACCGTCCACACCGCGCCGCCGCCCATATTGGCCGTCTGTTCCACGCACAAAAGCGCGCTCCGCGGCGCGTAACGCGATGCTGGGCGCAGGCAGGCGCGCACCTGATCGGCGGTAAATCGCCCATGATCTCCCTCGATCGCGCGGATCATCACGCCGCTCAACGCCGCCGGACCCCCGGTCTCGAAATTGATGACATGACAGGACTGCTCACAGATGATCTCGTCGCCGGGGCGCGCGTGCAGATTGACGGCGATCTCGTTGCACATCGTGCCGGAGGGCAGAAACAGCGCCGCCTCCTTCCCCAAAAGCTCCGCCACCCGCGCGCAGAGCTCCCGGGTCGTCGGATCTTCATCCTTTTGCTCGTCGCCAACGACGCAGGACAGAACCACCTCGCGCATCGCAGTCGTGGGCTGTGTCTTGGTGTCGGAGTAAAAGTCGTAAACAGTCATTGGACCCGCTTCCCTGATGGCCGAGCGCCGGCGCTCAGCCCAGCGTACAGACGGCTTGTAGCTTATTGCCATCGGGATCGCGGACATAAGCCGCATAATATGTGGGTCCGTAGGCCGGCCGAACGCCCGGCGGCCCCGCACAGGCGCCCCCGAGCCGGAGCGCTGCCGCATGGAACCGGTCCACCGCCGCGCGCGTGGGCGCAGTCAGCGCCACATGCGTGCCGTTGCCCCAAGTCGCGGGCCGCCCATCCTCCGGCGGATAGAGGTAGATCGTCGGCGGACCGCCCTTCTCATAGGCGGGCGGTTTGCCGGGCGGTTTCGCCAAACGCTGAAACCCAACCGCCCCGAGCACCGCATCGTAGAACCGCGCGGCGCGCTCCGTGTCGTTTGTCCCGAGTGTGATGTGGCTGATGACGGACATGAGCCAAACGTGACCCGGGTCCCCCACGCCGTAAACCCCGTCCGAAGCGTGCACGCACCACCTCCACCCCAAACCATGCAGCGGCACCGAAAGCGACGCGATCGAAGCTCCGGCCACCGCCGCAGCACCCCCTTGAGTGCCAACAGGACCGACTCAGCCCATCGCGGCGCGATGTCTCCTGCAGATTTGCACGCCTTTGGCGTTTCCCGATCATCCTGGCTCGTACCCAGCGGTGGAGAAGAAGGTGGTGCTTTCGGCTGGCGTGATGAGATCGACGGGGTGGCCGATGGTGGTCCGGAGGCCCTCGACGGTTCGGTCGGCGGCCGTTCGCAGGAGCGCC
>JBCCWM010000193.1:0-8119 GCA_039193505.1 Pseudomonadota bacterium
AGGCAGACCGGCGCTGCCGCTCTGAAGCCCGATGAACTTGCGGCCTGCGCGCGCTTGGCGGAGCGGTTGCCGGCCGTCGAAAGCTACCTTCGCGGCATCACCCCCCTCGATCTCGGCGCGGTTCCGACGGCGCTCGACCTGCCGGAGGAGCTCGCCCTGATCGAGGGCTCGCCGCTCTTCACCATGACGCTCTATCTGCAATTGCAGCGGAACGCCCTCGTCGCCGAAGCGGCGCATGCCCGGTATGCCGCACGCGATGCGGCGGAGCGGATGGAGCCGGGGCTCTCCGCATCGATCCTCAACACGCTCCTCAAGTTCCACGATCTCAAGCGGGCGGGCGCTGTTCTCGAGGATGATCTGCCCGTGGCAACGAGCACAGAACGCACCGGGCGCGACTGGGCTTACTTCTTTGCGCAAGCCTGTACGGTCAAGGACCGCGCCGGCCGGAAAGCTGCGGCCCTGCGCTTGGCAGAGTTGGCATGTGCCGCCCATCGCAGTCTCGAGACCCTGCGCCGCGTGGGCTTGATGGCGGCACGAAAGGGCGACCGCCCCGCCGCAATCACGGCCTTCCAGGAAGCCGAGACCCTGGGACCGCTTCCGGCGAAAGCCACAGCGCGTCTCAGCCGATGGCTCGCAGCGGAAGGCCGGACGGAGGAGGCGGAGCGTGCCAAGCGGCTCGCGGACAGCCGCGGTGGCAGTGAGGATGTCGAGGGGCACAAGGACGCGGACCCGTGACGGACCTTCGGGGGCGCTGCCGTAGACGAGTTTGCAACAGCTTGAGAAGTCCGTCACGGTCGAGCTCGGTTCCATCCGAAGTCTCTCTGGCCTCACACCCCCTGCTGCCCCGAGATCGATGCCGGGGACAGAGGGGGTGCGCAAAGGCGAGGAGACCCTAGCGAACGTCGATCCCGGGGTTCAACGCCTGATAGGGGCCTCCAAAGCGATGCTTGGCTGACGGCAGGAAGAGCGCTGCCTTTTCCTGCAACTGGCGCCATCCTCTCGCTGGTCAGCATCACCGACGGGTCGACGCGTCCCTTCCGGCTTTTCTCAGACGCGGCGGCGGCGTTACCCCAGGTGGGGCGCGATCAAGCGCCGGCCGCCGGCCGGAGCCCTGGGGCTCGGACTGCGGCGTCTCCGGTCCCCACGCAGCGACTTCCTCCGTTCCGCTGCCCCCATCCCAGGATTGCCGCTGAAGCTGGCGCCAACAGGCGAGGGTTCGGTCTTGCTTGAGGCGCATCGGCAGGCCGCCTTGTCCTCAGGAGGCGGCTCAATCCGAGTGCCCCACGTCCGACGTTTGGAGCTGAGTGCGCATTCCAGGGAGAATGGAGAGCCCGGCCGGGGATTCGCGGGCGCCTAGGATGGACAAGGGTAGCTTCGGAACGTCCGAGCGCGCGTCGTCCCAGCCGGATGTCAGCGGTCGCTCGGCGTCATCGCGCAATCTGTCTTGTGGGGGCCGGGCAGAGCTTTGTCAGGTGCCGTCAGGCAGCATGCGTTTGGTGCCGGCTTCATCGACGGCCACGAAGATCAGAACAGCCTCAGTCATTTGCAGCCGTTCGCCGGAGGGTTGGCGCGTCACCCACACTTCGACGCGGATGTGCATGGACGTCGTGCCCTCGCGCAGGATCGTCCCGAAGATCGAGACGACATCGCCGATGTGCACGGGTTTGAGGAAGGTCATGCCCTCGACAGCGACGGTGGCAACCCGCCCCCGTGCCCGCGTGCGCGCCAGAACCGAGGCGCCGAGGTCCATTTGGCCCATCAGCCATCCACCGAAAATGTCGCCGTTCGCGTTGGTGTCGCCCGGCATGGCGATCGTCTGCAGGCAGAGCTGCCCGCTCGGGGCGTCGGTCAAGCGGATCTCCCTTGGTCTGATGAGAAGAGCGCGTTCGCGAGCCGCTCGGCGGCGGTGCGCGGTGTTGTGGTGCCGGCGCGAAGCCCCGCTTCGAGGTCGGTGCGCAACTCCGAAAGCGCCGTGTCCCGCAGCCTTGCGTCGATCAGCGCCCGAAGCTCCGCATCAAGCCAGGCCCGGTCCTGGAGCACTCGGAGCCGGTCGAACACGCCGCTCTCCCGCCGCCATGCAACCAGTGCGCTCATCTCCTCCTCGAGACGGTCGAGCCCGAGTCCTGTGACGGCCGAGAGTGTGAGCGCTTTGGGAAAACCCTCCGGATCCGTGCGCCGACGTCGCATCAGGCGGAGCGCTCCCATATAGTCGGCCGCCGTGCGCTGCGCCTCTGCCATCAATGCCCCGTCAGCCTTGTTGACGACCACAAGGTCCGCGCACTCCATAACGCCGCGCTTGATGCCTTGAAGCTCGTCGCCGCCGCCAGGTGCAAGGAGGAGGAGGAAGAGGTCGGTCATCTCAGCGACCTCCGTTTCAGATTGTCCGACCCCCACGGTCTCGACGATGACCGTGTCGAAGCCCGCCGCCTCAACCATGCGGATCACCGCGCGGGTGCGGGCTGCGACGCCGCCAAGCGCGCGGGCCGAGGGGGTGGGGCGGACGAAGGCGTTCGGGTGCCGCGCGAGCTGCTCCATCCTGGTCTTGTCGCCGAGGATCGAGCCCCCGGAGCGGGCAGATGAGGGATCGACGGCGAGGACGGCAAGGCGCGTGCCGCGCTCGCAAAGCCGCATTCCGAACGCCTCGACAAAGGTCGATTTGCCGACGCCCGGGGTGCCCGAGAGGCCGATGCGCAGGGTGCCGGAGGGGGCCGGCAGCCCCTCAAGGAGGGCATCGGCAGCGGTCCGGTGATCGGGATGGGTCGATTCAACCAATGTCACCGCTTTGGCCAGCGCACGGCGCGATCCCGTGAGCAGCGCCTCACGAAGTGTGTCGGCTTCGACGGTCAACGTGATGGCTCCACGCCGCTTTTATGCAATTATCCCCTGCACATGCAGTGTCGTTTCACCTACGTGAGGAGGTGTCCAGCGAAAATCGGTTTCGAGGGAGGGCAGGTGGCAATGCGAGGTTTCTGGGTTTGGGGGATGGCAATGCTGATGGCACTGGCGTGGCCAGCGGCCGGGGCCGAGACGTCCCAGCGCTATGACGTTTATGCAGGTGGGCTCAAAATTGGAACGCTCGGGCTCGACGGTCGGGTCTCCGGTTCCCGCTACGCGGCGTCGGGGCGTGTTGCCGGGGGCGGCCTGATCGGCGTCTTCGTGACGTTCGACTTTTCGGGCACATCTCAGGGCGCGGTCCAGGGCGGACAGCTCCGGCCCGACGTCTACGAAGCCCGCTCGGACGATGGCAAAACCGCGCGCACGACACGCATGCAGTATCAGGGCGGGCGGCCGGTCTCGGTGACCTTCGACCCGGAGCGGAAGCCGCGCGACTATGATGCGGCGGCCTCTGGCCAGGCGGGGACCCTCGATCCGATTTCAGCGACCTTCGCGCTTTTGGCAGAGGCGCCGGCGGGCGCGGCCTGTGGGCGGAGCGTTGAGGTGTATGACGGGCGGCGACGTTCTCGCCTGACGGTGACGCCGCGACGGGCCGGGCGGGACGGGACATTTGTCTGCGATGGGACCTACACGCGGGTCGACGGGTTCTCCGACAAGCTGATGGCGGAAAGGCAGACCTTTCCCTTCACGCTGATTTTTCGGGAGAGTGCGGGTGTGATGCAGGTGATCCGGTTCGAGACCCAGACCACGTTCGGACGCGTCACTGCCATCCGACGCTGACATGGCGCTGCCGATCGAGGCAGTGCTCGACGAGATCTGTCAGGCGATGTCGCGGGAGCGGCGCTGCGTTCTCGAGGCGCCGCCGGGCGCCGGCAAGACCACACGCGTGCCGCTTGCGCTTCTTGAGAGTGGGATCCGCGGCCGGATCCTGGTTCTCGAGCCCCGCCGCGTCGCTGCCCGGAGCGCGGCGGAGCGGCTGGCGGAGGGGCTCGGCGAACCCCTTGGACAGACGGTCGGCCTCGCGATGCGGGGGGAGCGTGTTCGCGGCGAGCGGATCGAGGTGATCACCGAGGGGCTCCTCACCCGGATGATCCAGGACGACCCGGAGCTCTCGGGCGTTGGGGCAGTGATCTTTGACGAGTTCCACGAGCGCTCTCTCGATGCGGATCTCGGTCTGGCGCTCTCGCTTGAGATCCGGGGCGCGCTCCGCCCGGATTTGGCGCTGATGGTGATGTCGGCGACGCTCGACGCGCTGCCGGTCGCACGCCTCCTCGACGATGCACCACGGATCACGTCGGAGGGGCGCGCCTTTCCGGTTGAGACGGTGTGGGCCGACCGGCCGGCCGGCCAGGGCCGGGCGAGGGAGATCGCGCTGGCGGATATGGTGCTTGCGGCGCTGGCAGAGACTGACGGCGGGTGTCTGGTCTTTCTGCCGGGCCGGGCCGAGATCGCGCGCGCCGCGGCAGCACTGGGACCGCGGCTTCCAGCGGACGCGCGATTGATGGAGCTTCACGGTGGATTGCCGGCGGCGGAGCAGCGCCGGGTGCTTGCGCCCCTCACAACCGCGCGCAAGGTCATCCTGTCGACGGCGGTCGCTGAAACGTCGGTCACGATACCGGACATCCGAGTGGTGGTCGATGCGGGGCTCGCGCGGCGGGCGCGCTTCGATCCGGGCACCGGCATGTCGCGGCTTCTGACCGAGCGTGTGACCCGCGCAGAGGCAGCGCAGCGGGCCGGGCGCGCAGGGCGCGTGGCGGCAGGTCGATGCTACAGGCTTTGGACCAAGGGCGAGGATGGCGGGCTCCAGCCCTTTGCGCCACCCGAGATCGAGACGGCAGACCTCGCCGGTCTTGCGCTTGAGCTTGCGGTCTGGGGCGCGCAGGACGCTGCTGCGCTGCCCTTTCTGACACCGCCCCGACCCGCGAGTTTTGCGGAGGCGCGCTGGCTCCTCACGGAGCTTGGCGCGCTCGGGCCGAGCGGCCACCTGACAGAGCGGGGCCGCGAGATGGCCCGTGTGCCCGCGCATCCGCGCCTTGCGGCGATGGTGGGGCAAGGGGGCAGGGTGGCGGCCGATCTGGCGGCCCTTCTCGAGGCGCGGGACATCCTTTCTGGGCCGGGGCCGGGGCCGATGCAGGCCGATCTTGCGCTCCGCCTCCGCGCGCTTGCGGGGGGCGGCTCCGCTCGGTCGCTCGGGGAGGTGCGTGACGCGTCCCGCCGGCTCCGCGCACATGCGCGCGGTGGGACCGAGCTCTCGCCGGGGGCGCTCTTGTCTCTGGCCTATCCCGATCGAATTGCCCTGCGCCGACCCGGAACGATGCCGCGTTATCTCCTGTCGGGGGGGAGCGGTGCGGCGCTCGACCCGGCCGATGATCTCAGCGGGCAGCGGATGCTGGTGGCTGCCGATCTCGACGGTGACAAGACCGAAGCCCGGATCCGCCGCGCCCTCCCCGTGAGCGAAGCCGACATCAGGGAGCTTCACGCAGACTGGCTGGAGCAGCGGCGGATCGCGGAGTGGTCGCGGCGGACGCGGGACGTTCTGGTCCGCGAGCGGCTTATGCTCGGCGCGCTCATCCTCGAGGATCGGCCATGGCACGATGCCGACGATGCGACAGTGATCCCAGCCCTTTTGGAGGGCATCCGCGACCTCGGCGCCGCCGCGCTTCCGTGGACGGACGCGGATCGTCGCCTTCAGGAGCGGTTGGAGTGGCTGCGGGCCCGGGGGGAGGCGATGCCGGATCTCTCCGATGACGGGCTCCTTGGCTCGCTGGAGGTGTGGCTGACGCCCTGGCTCGCCGGGTGTCGCCGGATGGCGGATCTCGCGGCCGTCGATCTTCGAGCGGCGTTGACCATGCAGATCTCGGTGGAGGCCGCCCAGCGCCTTGAGCGGTTGGCGCCCGCAATGCTGCCGCTTCCGTCGGGGCGGCGGGTCGCCATCGACTATGCCGCCGCCGCCCCGACCGTCTCCGTCAGACTGCAGGAGGTATATGGCACGGGTGTCCACCCGACGTTGGGGCCGGACCGGGTGCCGGTTGTCTTTGAGCTCCTCTCGCCGGCAGGGCGTCCGGTGCAGACGACCTCGGACCTGCCGGGGTTCTGGCGCGGGTCCTATCCGGATGTGCGCAAGGACATGCGCGGCCGGTATCCCAAGCACTCGTGGCCCGACGACCCGGAGCAGGCGGTGCCGAGCCTCTCCACCCGACGCCGGCGTTGATCCCCAGGGATCCAGCGCGTCGAACCCGTCTTGCCGCCGTCGCCTGGATCGCCCAAAAAAACTTGGGGCCAGGCGATGAGGGTCCGCGCGCCTCCTTCCTCCGGGCGTTCGCGGTGCCGGACGACTCAAGCGGGGCATCGCACCGCCTCGCACCCTTCGGTCCGGTCGCGCCAAGGCGCCGACCCCCAAGAGGAGCGCTCTTGGCCCGGCTTTTTGGGATGATTGGCCCCGCGCCGCGGAAAGAGCTTTATCGGTCTTAAAGATGTGTCAGGACTTTGGGCAAAAGACAGTCCTGAGTCTGCCATCCAAGGGAGAACCCGATGCAACCCGGCAATGAGCCCACCTTTCGCCAATCGGTCGATCTGATGTTCAGCCGCGCAGTCGCGCTGCTGGACCTGCCCCCCGGCCTGCAGGAGAAGATCCGGGTGTGCAACGCGACCTACACCGTGCGGTTCGGAGTGCGTCTCCGCGGTCAGATCCACACCTTCACCGGCTACCGTGCCGTCCATTCGGAGCATATGGAGCCCGTCAAAGGCGGCATTCGCTACGCGCTCTCGGTCAATCAGGACGAGGTTGAGGCGCTGGCGGCGCTGATGACCTACAAATGCGCCCTCGTCGAGACGCCCTTCGGCGGCTCGAAAGGCGGGCTCTGCGTCGACCCGCGGGCGTGGGAGCCCTATGAGATCGAGCAGATCACCCGACGCTTCGCCTATGAGCTGATCAAGCGCGACCTGATCAACCCGGCCCAGAACGTCCCGGCGCCGGATATGGGCACGGGTGAGCGGGAGATGGCCTGGATCGCGGATCAGTACCGTCGGATGCACACAACCGACATCAACGCGGCCGCCTGCGTCACCGGCAAACCGCCTCATGCCGGTGGGATCCAAGGCCGCGTCGAAGCGACCGGCCGCGGCGTTCAATACGCGCTCCAGGCGTTCTTTCGCCATCCCGAGGACGTGGCGAAGGCCGGTCTTGTGGGGACGCTCGACGGCAAGCGCGTGGTGGTTCAAGGCCTTGGCAATGTGGGGTATCACGCGGCCAAGTTCCTGTCGGAAGAGGACGGCGCCAAGATCACCGCAGTGGTCGAGCGCGACGGTGCGGTGATCGACGACAGCGGGATCGACATCGATGCGCTCAAAGCCCATGTCAGCGCGCATGGCGGCGTGGCCGGGTTTGCCGGTCAGTACACGCAAAACGGTGCTGCCGTTCTCGAGAAAGAGTGCGACATTCTCGTGCCCGCGGCATTGGAAGGCGTGATCAACCTAGAGAACGCCTCGCGGCTGCAAACGCGGCTGATCATCGAGGCCGCCAATGGCCCGGTGACAGCAGGTGCCGACGAGATCTTGCGCCAGAACGGCGTCGTGATCATCCCCGACATGTACGCGAATGCCGGTGGTGTGACCGTGAGTTACTTCGAGTGGGTCAAGAACCTCTCTCACATCCGGTTTGGCCGCATGCAGCGTCGACAGGAGGAGGCGCGCCACATGGTCCTCGTCGAGGAGCTTGAGCGTCTATCGGCCGATGAACGCGTGCTTTGGGAGCTTTCGGATGGCTTCAAGCAGAAATACCTGCGCGGGGCTGGCGAGTTGGAGCTCGTCCGTTCCGGGCTCGACGACACGATGCGAGGATCGTACGATTCGATGCGGGAGATCTGGCACCGTCGCGACGACGTGCACGACCTGCGCGTGGCGGCATATCTCGTGGCGATCGAAAGGATCGCGACGTCCTACACCTCCAAGGGCCTCTGAGCGCTGGTGAGCCGGGCGAGCCCTACATGTGGCGGGGGCTCGAAGTGAAGCGCGCAGTGGTGCCAGTGCCCTTGCGCTTGGAAGGTCTGGGGCCCTCTGCTGCCCGCGCGGATCGGTGTGGCGATCGATGAGCCGCTCGACCCGGCTTTTGGAAACGAGCGGCCGGTTGCCGTTCGTCACATCCACTGCGGCGACGGCCCGGCACCCGGAGTGCTCCAACGCGTTCGACTCCGACTTCCGCTGACCATACGCCTGTCATTCTCAC
>JBCCWM010000194.1:0-8116 GCA_039193505.1 Pseudomonadota bacterium
TCTTCGACACGGTGGAGCGGTACGACACCATCCGTCTCCGCTTCCTCGACCGGGACGGCAAGCCGGAGGAGCGCGATCTCGACGGGCAATGGTCGATCTGCGCGCAGCACGAGCTCGACCATCTGAACGGGAAGCTCTTCATCGATTATCTCGGCGCAGTGCGCCGCACGCTGATCACCAATCGCATGAAAAAGCTCAAGCGGGAGAAGGCGCGGGCGTGAGCCCCAGGCCCTTTCTGATCTATCCGGACAAGCGGCTGCTGACGCCGGCTCTGCCCGTCTCGTCGGTGGATGACGACGTCCGCTCGATCTGGGAGGAGATGCTGGCTGCGATGTATGCGATGCCGGGTGTCGGTCTCGCCGCACCTCAGCTTGGTATCCCATGGCGGCTTGCCGTCGTCGATTGCGATCCCGCAAACCCGGCACCTGTTCGGATGGCAAATCCGGAGCTCCTCGAGATGGGCGAGGAGGTCGAGTTGGGCCCCGAGGGCAGTCCGAACCTGCCCGGTCTCACTGCCGATGTGCCGCGGGCAACCTCGGTCCGGGTGCGCTTTCTCGACGCTGAGGGAGCGGTTCTCGAGCGACGGTTCGACGGTCTCTGGGCGCGCAGCGTTCAGCACCAGATCGATCATCTCGGCGGGCGTCTCTACGTGGATCGGCTCCGGCCGGTGAAACGGCGCCTCCTTCTGGCCCGACACGCGAAGTCGCGCCGCACCGCCGAGCGCGGCTGAGGCCGTCAGCGGCGGGGCGCGCACGGAGCTCGCGTCGGCGCTTGTCATCCTCTGGATGGCCGCCTACTCCCAGGGCGGGAGGCATTATGCGGATTGTATTCATGGGCTCGCCCGCCTTCGCCGTGCCGTCGCTTTTGCGGCTTGCAGAGGAGCACGAGATACTCGCCGTCTACAGCCAGCCGCCCCGACCGGCCGGACGGGGCAAGAAGCCGCGACCGACCGCAGTGCAGGCCGAAGCGGAGGCGTTGGGGGTCCCGGTGCGGATCCCGGCTCAGCTCAAGGACGCTGCGGAGCAAGAGGCGTTTGCCGCCCTCGCGGCCGATGTGGGCGTCGTCGCGGCTTATGGCCTGATCCTTCCGCCGCAGGTTCTCGCGGCGCCGCGACACGGGTGCCTCAACATCCACGCTTCGCTGCTGCCCCGCTGGCGCGGCGCCGCACCGATCCACCGGGCGATCCTCGCCGGAGATGCGGAGACCGGGATCTGCATCATGGAGATGGAGCCCGGCCTCGACACGGGTCCAGTCCTCGCGGAGGCGCGGCTGCCGATCGGGGCGGAGGAGACGACCGGCACGCTCGAGGTGAAGCTGGCCAAATTGGGGGCGGACCTTGTGGCCGAGACACTGGCGCGCCTGCCGCTCTCCGGGCGGCCGCAGCCGCAGGAGGGGGCGACATACGCCAAGAAGATCGACAAGGCCGAGGCGCGGGTCGATTGGCGGAGGCCCGCACGCGATGTGGATCGCCAGATCCGCGGGTTGTCGCCCGCCCCCGGCGCCTGGAGCGAGAGCGAGACCGGGCGCCTCAAGCTCCTCGGGAGCCGGATCGCGGACGGGTCCGGGGCGCCGGGAACGGTGCTTGGGGGCACGCGGGTTGCCTGTGGCACAGGTGCTGTGGAACTGACTGTGCTGCAGCGCGCCGGCAAGGCCCCGTCGACCGCGGCTGAGTTTCTGCGTGGCACCTCACTGGTGCCCGGATCGCGGCTGCGCTGAGCGGGCGCCCGCGTTTTCCGGAGGTCGCGGCCCGTGCTACAGACTGGCAGGGACTTCTGGGGGATGAAACATGGGATTTGTCTTTCTTGTCGTGATCGGGTCGGCGGCCGGGTACCTGGTGTCGCGCGCTCTCGGGGTGCGGCTTTCCGTGGCCGAGACCGTGGTGCTCGGTGTGTTGGGAACGATCCTCGGGAGCTGGATCGTTCGGGCGCTTTTGAGCTTTCTCGGGTTTTTCTCCTGGCTTCTTGGCGCCTTCATTGGGGTTCTCATCTTGCTTTGGGCCTATGAACGTTACGGGCGGACCAGGCGGTGAGCGCGCGGCGCGGGGGCCTGGCGTCGGGCCATGCTCTCGGGCGCGCCCGAGAGCTCTGCGGCGAGGCCGCAGACGCCGCGCCTGCGCGGCGATGGCCCTTGGGCCTGTGGCTGGCGGCGGTCACGTCCGGGCTTTTCCCTGCGACTTGAGGGGAAGGGGCAGTCCGGCGGCAACGAAGGTCACGTGCCCAACCGTGGCGGCAATGCTTTGGTTGAGGCGGCCCTGCGCGTCACGAAAAGCCCGCGCGAGCGCGTTCTCGGGCACGATTGAGAGCCCCACTTCGTTGGAGACCAGGACGGCTGGACAGTTGAGCCGCTCGAGTGTCGGTCTGAGGTCGTCCCACGCAGCCTCGGGATCCTGTCCGGCGGCCATGAGGTTCGACAGCCACAATGTCAGGCAGTCTATCAGGACACCGTCCACCGCCCCAAGATCGCGGAGTGCGCCGCCGACGGCGAGCGGCGCTTCGCGGGTTTCCCATCCCGCGCCCCGATCCGCGCGGTGGCGCGCGATCCGCGCGGCCATCTCTGCGTCGCCCGCCTCGGCGGTCGCGACATAGGCCCATCGCGTGCCGGTGGCGCGCAGCAGCCGTTCGGCATAGCCGCTTTTGCCCGAGCGCGCGCCGCCCAGGACGAGGTGATGACGCTCCATACCTGTCTCCCGTTGCGGTTCGCCCGCACGTCGGCCAAAGAAGCGCAGAGCGCAGATGGCAGGCAAGTGAAATGGACCATACCCCAAGTGCGGAAGAGATCGCGGCCTTCATCGATGCCAAGACCAAGCCCATCGGTGCGCTCGGTCGGATCGAGACGCTGGCCGCCAACCTTGCGCGACAGCAGCGGACGCTGATGCCGCGGCTAGAGACGCTGACCCTGGTCGTCTTTGCGGCCGATCACGGCATCGCTGCCGAGGGCGTGTCTGCCTACCCCCAGGCCGTGACGGTTGAGATGGTGCGCACGCTTCTTGCGGGCGGTGCGGCGGCGAACGTCTTCGCTGAGGCGGTCGGAGCGGATGTCCAAGTTGTGGATGCGGGGATTGCGCGCCCCTTCGACCATCCAGACCTTGTCGTGCGCAGACAGGGCACGGGCACGGCCAACGCGGCGCAGGGGCCGGCCATGTCGGCTGAGATCGCGGCGGCGGCGCGGGCGGCTGGAGAGGCGATCGGCGCCGGTCTCGAGACGGACGCAGCGGCCTTCGGAGAGATGGGGATTGCCAACACATCGGCCGCAGCGCTTCTGGCCCACAAGCTGACGGGGCTGCCGCTCGACCGCCTGGTGGGGCGGGGTACGGGGCTCGATGATGCGGGTCTCGCGACGAAGCGCCGGATCCTTGAGGCGGCCGCGGCGCGCACGGGCCCGCTCTCGGCCGAGGCAGCCGCGGCGGAGTATGGTGGTTTTGAGATCGTGATGATGGCCGGTGCGATGATCGGGGCGGCGAAGGCCGGGCGTCCGGTGCTCGTCGACGGCTTCATCGCGACGACGGCGGTGCTCTTTGCGCTGGCTCTGACGCCTGAGATCCGCCCTGCGCTCCTCTTCTGTCACCGTTCGGCCGAGCCCGGTCACAGCGCTATCCTCGAGCACCTCGGGGCCGAACCGCTCCTCGATTTCGGTCTTCGCCTCGGTGAGGGGACCGGAGCGCTCCTGGCGTGGCCGCTCGTCCGGGCCGCGGCGCGCATGCTCTCCGATATGGCGAGCTTCGACAGTGCCGGCGTCAGCCGTGCCGAGCGGTGATCTCGGACGGCAGATCGCGGCTGCCGGTCTCGCCGTCCAGTTTCTGACCCGGTTGCCGCTCCCCGTGCGCTACTCACCAGAGGCGCTGGCCCATGCACCCCGCTACTTCCCGCTCGCGGGTGGTCTCGTGGGTGCGGTGGCAGCAGGCGTCTTCTGGGCTCTGTCTGCGCCCTTGGGTGGGAGTGTGGCCGCGCTCCTCGCCATCGCTGCGGCGGGTCTGCTGACGGGGGGCCTCCACGAGGACGGGTTGGCGGACCTCTTCGATGGGCTTGGCGGTGGGCGCTCCGCGGAGCGGGCGCTCGAGATCATGCGAGACAGCCGGATCGGCAGTTACGGTGTGCTGGCCCTGCTCCTTGTGGTCGGTTTGCAGGTCGCGCTCTTGGTGCGGCTCGGTCCAATTCTGGGCGCGGCCGGCCTTTTTGCCGGGCATGTGGTCAGCCGGGCGTCAATGGCGGTTGCGCTGACCGCGGGTCGCTACCTGCGCGCCGACGGGGCGGGGTCCGGGATGGCGGGGCCGCAGGGGAGCGTCGGGATCGCGGTCATGGTGGGGCTCGCGGCCCTCGGGTTGCTCGCGCTGCCGGGCGCGGCGGTGTTGCCGGCGCTGGCTGGGGTCGTGGTAGCGCATCTTGTGCTCCGAGCCTGGTATGGGGCGCGGCTCGGTGGGGCGACCGGCGATTGTCTCGGCGCGCAACAACAGATCGGGCATGTGGGGCTCCTTCTCGGGGTTGCGATCTGGCAGGGGGCGGCGTGATGGGCCGATGCGCCGCTTTGGGTCGGTTCGAACGCGGCGGAGCTCTCCGGCGATGAACCTCGTCCTCCTCCGCCACACCCGGCCCGCGGAGGCCACGGGGCGCTGCTACGGTGCCCTCGACATGCCCCTCGCTCCGGATTTTGAGGCCGATGCGAACGCTGCGCTCGGGGCCGTCGCCCCGCCGGAGCGGATCCTGTCGAGCCCACTCCACCGGTGCCGGGCGCTCGCCGATCTGGCGGTGGAGCGGTTCGGCGTGCCGGTCTCCGTGGATCCACGTCTCGCGGAGATGGATTTCGGCCGATGGGAGGGCCGGATGTGGGTCGATATACCGCGCGAGGAGATCGATCTCTGGGCGGCCGACATCCTCACCGCCCGCCCGCATGGAGGGGAGACGGTTGCAGACCTTGTCAGCCGCGTCCGTGCAGCGCTCCGCGACTGCGGAGGCGGTCGGGCGCTGGTTGTGACGCATGCGGGCGTGATCCGTGCCGCTGCCCATCTGTCTGGCGAGCGAGATCCGTGGTCGCTCAGCGTTCCTTACGGCACAACATGGCGTTGGCCCAGTTTTGCACGGGCGGATCTGTGACGCCGCCGGCTGCCCATTGCGCGGCGCGACCTCGGGCGGTTCGGGTCGCGGGACATTTTGGAGAGTGGCTGCAAGGCCGGCTTGGCCCGGACGGACCCGTGGTTGCCGTCACCATGCCGAGCGAGGCGCACGCCGTTTTCGGTCGGCGCGTCGGAGGCGGCGCCTTCCGGATTGATGCGCCCGGCGGATTGCTGTCTGCAGAGCTCCGCCACCGCCTCGTCTTGGCGCTTGGGCGCCGAGCGCGGGGCACGCTCCGCCTCCGAGCCAGCATGAAGCCCGGGACGGGGTGCGGCAGCTCCACCGCGGCCCTCATCGCCGTCTTCCATCTGACCGGTGCTGCACCGGCCTCTCCGGATGCCTTTGCCGATGCCCTCCTCCGGATTGAGGGCGCAACCGATCCCTTGATGATGGATGCGCCAGCGACCCATCTCTGGGCGCCGCGCCAAGGCCGAAGTCTCGAACGGCTGCCCCCACCGCCGTCCGTGGACGTTCTCGGCGGCTTCGACGGGCTGCCCTGTCGGACAGTGGCCAGTGACATGCGATTTGCCGATGTCTCGGACCTGGTCTCGGCATGGCGCCGCGCGGATGGTCCTGCGGCCTATGCGGCACTGGCCACAGCCTCGGCCGAGCGCAACCACGCGCTCCGCGGCGGGGCCGATCCAGCGCGTCTTGCGGCGCTCGCTGACCATCTTGGCGCCCACGGGATCGTCGCCGCGCACACAGGCTCCGCCCGGGGCCTGATCTTCGCCCCAGGCGCGGTGCCACGCTCTGCCGCCTCGGCGCTGCGTGCCCTTGGGCTGAGAGATGTGCGGTTGCACCGCATCGGTCGGTCCAAGGGCGCGCTTCGGCTCATGCCCGTGCCCGCGTTGGAGAGACCATGGTCTGCAAGATGAAGCGTGCGTTGGGTGAGGTCTGTCCAGATGATCCGGCCATCTGAACGCGCGGACGCGGGGGAGGGATCCGCGCGGCACATATCATGGGAGAGCGACCGGTGAGCGCGGTGCTCCTTGCCGCGCTCGTGCTCGAGGGCCTGACAGGCTGGGTCACGTGGCTGCAGCGCGGGATCCGTCATCCAGTGGAGTGGATGGGCTGGCTCATCGATCGCATCGACAGGGCGTGGAACCGGGAGGAAGATCCGCCGCGAACGCGTCAGATCGCGGGTCTTCTCGCCACGCTGATCGTTGTCGGCCTCTCCGCGTCGCTCGCGGGGGTGGTCGAGGCTGCATTGCCACCCTGGCCCATCGGGTTGGCCTTCGGAGCCCTGCTTGCCGCGCCGTTCCTCGCGGCAGGCAGCCTCTGGCAGCATGTCGCCGCTGTCGCCCGTCCCCTCGAGGCAGGAGACATCGCGGGCGCCCGGCGTGCGGTCTCGGCCATTGTCGGACGCGACCCTGACACCCTCGACGAAGCGGGACTTACACGGGCCGCGATTGAGAGCCTTGCTGAGAACAGTTCGGACGGCGTGGTGGCCCCGATCTTCTGGGGGCTCCTTCTCGGGTTTCCGGGTCTTGTTGGATACAAGGCCATCAACACGCTCGACAGCATGATTGGCCACAGGACCGAACGCCATCGTGACTTTGGGCGGGCCGCGGCGCGCCTCGACGATCTGGTCAACCTTCTGCCCGCGCGCATCGCGGGGGGCCTTGTTGCGATCGTCTCCCGGCATCCCTGGCACGCGCTGCGCATCATGCTCCGGGACGCGCGCCGACATCGCTCTCCCAATGCCGGATGGCCCGAAGCGGCGATGGCCGCGGCGCTCGACTGCCGCCTTTCGGGGCCGAGGGTCTACGCGACCGGTGCGGAGGATGCGCCCTGGCTCAACGGGGAGGCCCCGGATCCCACGCCGCACACCGTCGGCGCGGCGCTGCGGGTCTATCTTCGGGCCATGGTGCTTCTCGGTGCGCTTCTGTTTCTCCTGGCGTTGTGGTGAACTCCGCTGACATGCGGGACCATGGCGGAGACATCGACCGCGCGGCGCGGGCCTGGGGCGGCACGGACTGGATCGATCTGTCGACCGGGATCAACCGGCGTCCCTATCCGGTCCCGGATCTCTCACCGGCGCATTGGCACGCGCTGCCGACCACGAGCGCGTTCGATGCCCTTGTTGATACGGCGCGCAAAACCTATGGATTGCCTGAGGCCGCGGCATGCCTGCCGCTCGCCGGCGCGCAGGCTGCGATCCAGCTCATCCCCCGTCTCCGCCCGCCCGGGCGTGTCGGGATCGTGTCACCGACCTACAACGAACACGCGGCGGCTTTTGCGCGGGAGGGGTGGCAGGTCCGCGACATCGACGCGCCGCAGCCGGGGTTTGACGCTCTTGTCGTCGTCAACCCCAACAACCCAGACGGTCGGTGCCACGATCCGGAGCCGCTGGCCGCGCTGGCCGGGGACTGCCTCGTTGTGATCGATGAGAGCTTCGGCGATGTGGCCCCGGGGCTCTCGGCGGCGCGCTGCCTTGGACGCGCCTCCCTCCTGGTTCTGCGATCCTTCGGTAAGTTCTATGGGCTGGCGGGGGTCCGGCTCGGGTTTGCGTGCGGTGCCGCTGCGGACATCAGGGCCCTCGCAGAGGCTGCAGGTCCTTGGGCCGTCTCCGGCCCGGCGCTCGAGATTGGACGCGCCGCGCTGGCGGACATGGCGTGGGCCGATGCCACGCGGGCGCGCCTCAGGGCGGAGGCGCCGCGCCTCGATCAAGCCGCGGCCACGGCCGGATGGCGGGTTGTCGGAGGAACCGACCTCTTCCGCCTCTATGAGACGCCGGACGCGGCGGCGGCTCAAGACGCTCTCGCCCGGGGCGGCATCTGGTCCCGCGCCTTTCCCTGGAGTGCCCGCTGGCTCCGCCTCGGCTTGCCGGGTTCGGAGGTCGAGTGGGTCCGGACCGAAGCGGCCCTCGCCGCCATTCGGGGCACGTGAGCCGTCACGACCGCCAGGCGTGCCGCCGGCCCGACGGCGCGTCCGTACCCTCAGGTCGGCACGCGCCTGTACTGTGCCTCGCCGAACGGCCGCAGCCGGTGCTCAGACCGCGAGGCCGAGCA
>JBCCWM010000195.1:0-8093 GCA_039193505.1 Pseudomonadota bacterium
ATGATGGATTGGACCGACCGGCATTGTCGTGTTTGGCACAGGCAGTTCAGCCGGCACGCACTTCTTTACACTGAGATGGTGACGGCGGCGGCGTTGGTTCATGGACGGGCTGAGGCGCTGCTTGCGTTTTCGGATGAAGAGCATCCGGTGGCGTTGCAGGTTGGCGGTTCGGATCCAGACCTTGTTGGGCGGGCGGTTCGTGTCGCCGAACCATATTCCTACGATGAGATCAATCTCAATGTGGGATGTCCGTCCGATCGGGTGAAGTCGGGCGCATTTGGGGCCGTTCTTATGCGGGAGCCAGGTCGTGTGGCGCGGATTGTTGAGGCGATGCGCGCGTCCTCGTCACGACCGGTGACTGTCAAATGTCGGATCGGTGTTGACGAGCAGGTGTCGGAAGTCGTCCTGCCGGCTTTCATTCAGACAGTGATTGCCGCTGGGGCAGAGAAAGTGATCGTGCATGCGCGAAAGGCTTGGCTCAAGGGTCTCAGTCCGAAGGAGAACCGAGATATCCCACCCCTCGACTACGAATTGGTCCGCGACATGAAGCGCCAGTTTCCTGGCGCCGCTTTGGTTTTGAATGGCGGACTTTCGAGCCTCGACATGGCGGAGGCGGAACTTGCTCGGGGTCTCGATGGTGTGATGATCGGGCGCAGTGCGTATCACGATCCGGAACGGATCCTCGGCGCAGCGGATCGGCGGATATTTGGGCAGGTTAGCGCTGACATTCGCTCGGAGACCGCAGTCCGGCGGATGCTCGGCTACATTGAGGCGGAGCGCTCAAAGGGAACGCCATTGCATCAGATCACGCGCCACATGCTCGGGGCCTTTGGAGGGCAACCGGGTGCGCGCCGGTGGCGGCGCGTGTTGTCCGAAGGTGCGTCCGGTCCGGGTGCGGGGCCGGAGCTTGTCGAGCGGGCAATGGCTGCTGTAACGGGCCTCGCGGCCTAGTCGAGGCGCGATAAGCGGCCGGCTCGGCCGCCGCGTCGCTTTGGTTGCACCAACTTGGCTCGATCGGGGAGCGCCGCCATCAAAGTTTGGCGCTCGGCCGCGCTCATGCGGGTCCAGGCTGCGATTTCAGCGCCCGTGCGGTGGCAGCCGAGGCAAAACCCGGTGTCGGGACAGAGCACGCAGAGCTTCACGCAGGGGCTTTCAATGGGCTCTCGGCGCCACACGTCGTCTGACACTCACGTCTCCTCCCGAGACATCCAGCTCAGCCGATCCAGGCATCCCTGCAGGATCACGCCGGCGGCCACTTGGTCAATCACTTCACTTCGGCGTTGGCGAGAGGCGTCAGCCTCCAAAAGGGCACGCTCTGCCGCCACAGTCGAGAGACGCTCGTCCCAGACTGCTATCGGCAGGTCAAGTCGATCGGCAATGTTGCGTGCAAAGGCACGGGTCGACTGTGCCCGGGGCCCTTCGCTGCCGTCCATGTTGAGCGGAAGGCCCAAAACGATGCCGACAAGGGCGCGCGTCTCGATCCGCAGCCGCAGTGCCTCCACATCGACAGTGAGCTTTTTGCGGCGGATGGTCTCGAGCGGTGTGGAGACGCTCCGGGTGGTATCCGATACAGCCAGACCGAGTGTTTTGGTGCCGAGATCGATGCCGAGAAGGCCGCCTGTGCGCGGCAGCGCGGCAGCGAAGCTCTCAATATCGGGCGCAACCATCATTTTAGGGCGTCAGGCCCGCTGCCCGGGCGAAGTCGGCGATGAGAGCGAGCGCGCTGGCGTCCCCATAATAGGCCGCCTCGGCGGCGGCAAGGGCCGCACTTGCGGCTTCTGTGTCCCCAAGAACGGTCCAGGATCGGATGAGACGCCCCCATTCCTCCGGCGTGCCGCCGTCTTCCTCGAGACGTGCGGCCAAGCCCTCAACCATGGCCCGGATCTCGGCGGCGTCCGGTCGCGGCGCAAACTCCGGCACGGGTTGACCGGCGGCAGCGGCGAGTGCAGGCATGCGTGCCTCGATTGGCGCGACCCAAGGGGCTGTCGGCGCGCTTTCGTCGAGGAGGCGGGCCCAGAGGTCATATGCTTGGTCCGGGCGCCCGATCTGCCACGCTGCGAGGCCTGCGAAGTAGCGGGCCCTTGGGGCCGCAACGCCGAGCGAAAGGGCGGATCGGAGGGCGGCATCGGCTTCGGCACTGATCAGCCCTTGGCTGGCAAAGATCATGTACTCCGCTTGCGCGAGGTGATCTTCGCCTGTCGCCGCCTCACCGACGAGAGTGAGGAGTTCCGTCTGAACGCGAGCCGCCTTCGAAAACTGCCCTGTGCGTGCCAGGGTTTGCGCGAGAATGCGGCGCCCATCCACATCGTTCGGCCTGTCGGCAAGCGCAGTCTCCAATTGGTCGAGGAGGGGTCGCACGTCGTCGGGCACATTCGCGACAGGGGCTCGTGCTGTGCGTTCGAGTTCGCTTTGAGCTGGGAGGCTGGCGCGCCTCAGCTCTGCCTCGGCGATGCGGAGCGCGCGGGGCTGGTCGGGCACGCCAGGGGCCCCGATCACAAGGTACATGACGATCGCGAAGAGGCCTGCGAACAGCACGATTGCGCCCCCAGAGAGGGTCGCCCATTCTCCGGCGTCGCGCGCGCCATCCGCCCCAACCGCGTCTGCGGCGGCAAGGAGGCGTCTGGAGACCTCTGTTCGCAGAGCAGCGGCCTCACCCGATGCGATCACTCCCCGCTCCAGATCTCGGTCGACCTCCGCAAGCTGACTGCGATAGACCTCCAGATCTGGGGCGTCGACCGCTTGAACGTCTCGGCGAAAGACCGGCCGCATAAGGTAGGCAAGCGTCAAGACACCTGTCAGAGCTGCAATGATCCAGAACACAGACGCCCCCATGTCACCGTTCGCCGGAGCTACAAACGTTAGAATGGGGACGGCAACGCTCTTTTTTCAGACCTGCGCATTGCCGAAATGGCGCGAATCAGACGTTGCGGCCGTAGTCGTACTTGATCCGACGCTTGGCGCGGGACCTTGGGGCCGGACGGGTCACCCGATATAGGAAGAAGAGGGCGAAGGCCACCAGTGTGTAGAATGTGTTGGCCATCAGCGCCTCGGATGGCTCTATCCCCAGCGGCTCATAGAGAAACTCGCCGATGAAAGCCTTGCTTGCATCGATGGCCTCCGCCAAATCGGCGGTGATTTCGGAAACTCTGTCACTCATCTCATTTACCCTCTCAGGTGGCCACACATGCCACTCCTTAAAAATATTAACACATTTATCCGAAAGGGGAAGGGTCAGCAAAAGAGGGGGTTTAAGGGCTCTGGGCTTGACCACCTGCGGGTGTGGCGCAACACTTCCACGGTCGTTATTGAGAGAGGGCGCCAATGCGCGTGATCGCAGTTGCACTGGCACTGATGGCCGGAGCGGCTTCTGCCGCTGACCTCAACATTTGTGTCGAGGGCGCTTACCCGCCGTTTTCCTACACGACCGAGGACGGAACGGTCCAAGGGTTCGACATCGACGTGGCCAACGCGCTCTGTGCGGAACTCGGCACGGAATGCGCCTTGGTGAAGTCGGATTGGGACGGCATCATCCCAGCGCTTCTGGAGCGCAAGTGCGACGCAATCATCGCCTCGATGTCGATCACGGAAGAGCGCCAGCAGGTCATCGACTTCTCAACGAAGTATTATCACACGCCACCTCGGTTCGTCGGTCCCGCCGGAATGTCAGTCGCAGATCTTTCGGACGCGGTCGTCGGGGTGCAGCGCGGCACAATTCATCAGGTGTTTATGGAAGGCGAGTTCTCAGGCGTGGAGTTGAGGCTCTATGGGACGCAGGACGAGGCGTATCTGGATCTGGCCGCTGGACGGATCGATGCGATTATGGCAGACAGCATCGCGTCGCTCTTTGGGTTTTTGCAGACCGAGGCCGGCGCCGGTTTCGAGTTCTTCGGTCCAGAGTACACCATGCCGAAGTATCATGGCTTGGGTGTTGGTGTTGGGGTTCGGAAGGGCGAGGAAGATCTTCGCAATTCTTTCAGCCACGCGATCGGACAGATCCGCGGCAACGGCGTTTATCAAGAGATCAATGACAAGTACTTTGACTTCGACATTTTCGGCGGCTGAGGCCCGTCCCTGAACGACCTCGTCCGGTACATTCCGCTGCTTCTCTCGGGGGCCGCTGTGACGGTGGGCCTTGCAGTCACCGCTTTCGCGCTCGCGACAGTGGTTGGAGCGACGGGGGCCGTTTGCCGTCAGAGCGGTCGATGGTCGGGTGCTATCGTGCTCGGCTTCACGTCGGTTGCGCGGGGCATCCCCGACCTCGTGCTGATCTTGATTTTCTACTTTGGCGGTCAGCGCCTTGTGAACCAGATCGGCGCTCTTCTCGGGTGGGAATACGTCGCCCTCTCGCAGTTCTGGGCGGGTGCGCTGGCGATCGGTGTTCTCTATGGCGCCTATCTGGTCGAAACATTCCGTGGAGCCTTTTCCAGCGTGCCCACAGGGCAAGGGGAGGCGGCGATGGCGCTTGGCCTCTCCCGCCTCCAGGGGCTTTGGACGGTGATCCTGCCGCAACTCGTTCGCGCGGCGCTGCCGGGATACGCGAATGTCTGGCATGTGCTTGTGAAATCGACGGCGGTCGTCTCCGTCATCGGTCTCGAAGACCTCGTGGGTCTTGCGAACGATGCCGGCAAATCGGTGCGTGAGCCGTTTCTGTTCTTTGGTTTCGCGCTTCTTGTTTATCTGTGTGTCTACCTCGCGTCGAACTCCGCCTTTGGCGCCTTGGAGCGGCGCGTGAGGATCCCCGACCGTGCGATTTGATCTTGTTCTTGAACATTGGGCGGCCTTTGCGGGTGGCGTTTGGGTGACCATGCATCTGACGCTGCTCTCGGTCGCGATCGGGTTTGCAATTGCCCTGCCTCTTGGCCTCATTCGCGCGCGTCGCGCTCGAGGGCATCGTCTCGCGGAGGGGTATGTGACCCTGTTTCGGGGAACGCCGCTCCTGGTGCAGCTCTATCTGGTCTACTACGGGCTCGCTCAGTTCGACGTCGTGCGAGGCAGCCTGTTTTGGCCGATCCTTCGAGAGGCGTGGTGGTGCGCGCTGATCACGTTTTCGCTCAACAGCGGCGCATACGCTTCTGAGATTGTGCGCGGCGCCCTCGAGACGGCACCCGACGGAGAGGCTGAGGGCGCGCGCGCGCTCGGGCTGAGCGAACGGCAAGTGGTCTGGCTGGTGCTGATGCCGTCGGCGCTCCGGCGTGCTCTGCCGCAACTCGGCAATGAGGTTGTGTTCATGCTGCAGGGCTCGGTGGTGGCAAGTGTGATCACGCTTCAGGATGTGCTCGGCGCCGGCAGAACCTTCAATGCACGGTATTATCTGGCCTATGAGGGCTTGTTGACTGCGGCCGCGCTCTACTTGGCGCTGACTGCGCTCGTTGTGCTGTGTTTCCGCGCCCTCGAGCGGCGCTACCTCTCCCATCTCAACCTGCGACCAGAGCGGGCGAGGCTGATGGCCGGCGCGTTGCGTTGAGCGCAATGCCGATTTGCGCTCTTGTGCACTGCACAAGGTCGCGGAGGTCCTTACTTATCCGGCAGAGCACGATCAAAGGGGTCAGTGATATGTTGGATATGTACGGAACGTTTGGGCGAGACGCGGCTGAATTGCGCGCGCGGGCGAGCGAAATGCGGAGCGAAGTCCTCCGTGCTGGCGTCTTGGCGACTGGGCGCGCGCTGATGGATATGCCGCGGCGTCTTGCGGCGGCGACGCTCGGTCGGAGCCACGGCTGATCTTTGCAGCTTTGACCGGGGCGGGTAGAGAGGGGCATGACAGCGCGCCCCTCGATCCGCTTTCGGTCCAATAAGTCTACTCAGGCGCTGCAATTTGGGGCGCCTTGGGCGTACGCCGATCAGCTGGTACTTGATCGCCGCGCGCGGACATTGTCGCCCGGCAGTCTGGTGACCCTTGAGGATGCGGATCGGGTGCCCCTCGCCACCGCTGCATTCAACCCAAAGTCCAAGATTGCGGCGCGCGTTCTTGACCGGGACGTTGATGTCGAGATCGGGCGGACGTGGATGGATGCCCGCCTTGGGGCAGCGTTTGAGCTGAGGGATCGGCTCTATCAGACGCCGTACTACAGGCTGGCGCATGCCGAAGCGGATGGTTTGCCCGGAGTTGTCGTGGATCGCTACGGCGAGGCGATTGTCGTCCAGCCGAATGCGGCGTGGGCAGAGACCAAGCTCGATGCTCTGGTGGCCTCGCTGGCAGCCCTCCCCGGGGTGCGCGTGGTCCGGAAGTGCGCGTCAGGGCGTGCGCGCGCCCTCGAAGGTCTCGACGATCGCTCGGAGACCCTCGTCGGCGAGATCAAAGGCCCCGTCCAGGTTCAGATGAACGGTGCCATCTACATGGCCGACATCGAAGGCGGTCAGAAGACGGGGCTGTTCTACGATCAGCGCGACACGCATGCCATGATGCAGCGTTTTGCCCGCGGCGCGCGTGTTTTGGACGTGTTTTCGCATGTCGGTGGATTTTCTTTGGCCGCGCTCGCCGCTGGCGCAGAGCGCGCCGTGGCCGTCGATGCGTCGCGGCCGGCACTCGACCTTGCAGAGGAAGGCGCGCGTGCAGCGGCCGTGCACGGGCGCTTGGAGACAGTGCGGGGCGATGGGATTGACACAATGGCGGGCTTTGCCGCTGAGGGTACGCTCTTTGACATCGTCGTGTGCGATCCGCCCGCCTTCGCGCCTGCGAAAGCGGCCCTCGAAGCGGGGCTGAGGGCGTATGAGCGCGTCGCGCGGAAGGCTGCTCCAGTGGTGGCGCCGGGCGGGCTTCTTGTGCTCTGCTCCTGTTCGCATGCGGTCGATCCTGCCCGATTTCGAGACGTGTGCCTGAAGGGGGTCGGGCGTGCGGGACGGCGCTGCCAGATCCTGCACCAAGGGGGCGCCGGCCCGGACCATCCGCGGCATCCGTTCCTGGCGGAGAGCGCCTATCTCAAGTCACTCTTCTTGCGGCTCATTTGATGCGCGTGGTGCTCGATGCGTGCGTGCTCTACCCGACCATTCTGAGAGAAATCCTCCTCAGCGTTGCGCTGGCGGGGCATTTTGAGCCGCTCTGGTCGGCGCGAATATTGGAAGAGTGGACGCGGGCTGCTGCGCGCGATGGAGCGTCGCCGAACGGCGTCGACGCGGCGCTTGTGCGGGACAAGTGGCCGGGCGCGATGGTGGCCCCTGATGCCGATCTGATGGCAACCCTTTCGCTGCCCGATCCCGATGACGTCCATGTCTTGGCGACGGCCATCATCGGCCGCGCCGACGCGCTGCTGACCTTCAATCTGCGGGACTTTCCGACGCGGGTTCTCGCGCGCCACGGTGTCCTTCGCCGCGATCCGGACGGGTTTCTGACTGAGCTTGCTGCGGAGACGTCCGATGTTGCGATGGCGGCGGAGGCCAGCCGGCACACGGCTGAGCGGCTGTCGGGCAAGCCGCAGGCCCTGAAGCCGCTCCTGCGCCGTGTTGGTGTGCCGCGCCTCTCGCGCGCGCTCGCGTGAGGTCAGTCGAAGTTAAGATCGATCTGGATTGAGAGGCCCGGGCGACGCACGGGTCTCGGCTCAGGCAGGATGATGACGCGTCCGGGATCCGCGATGATCACTGTTCTGCAGATCACACGCGGCGCCGTCCGGGCGGAGGCCGGTGCTGCCGGTCGCGTGCCGGCCGGGGCCAGCCGAGTGGGTTGTGGCGACGGACGGCAGCGTTGTCCCGCCACCATTTGAAGCGTCGGCACGGGGGAGGGCTCCGCCTCCGCCACGCTCTCTTCTTCCAGCTCCGCCGCCCGGGCGTCTGCGAGCGCGCGGAGCGCGGCCTCGTGCTTTTCGCGCTCAGCCACGAAGAAGGCCTCACGCTCCGCGCTGTCGCCGAACACCGGAAACCGGGTGTCGGCGGGAGCCGCGGCCGCAATCGCTAAGAAAGCTGCTGTCAGAATACGCATACGACCATCGTACCGTTTTTTCGGCCTGCTAGGCACCTCAAAGTCCAGGGAGCCGCCGATGCAGGGCTTCGCGGCAGCGGGCCGCTACATTGTCGGTATTGAGAAGTTGGCCCCCTCTTTGATGCCCGAGGGCCAACGCGCGGTTATGGTTTTGGTCTGCGTGTAAAAGCGGAAGGCATCG
>JBCCWM010000196.1:0-8093 GCA_039193505.1 Pseudomonadota bacterium
CGGCGCTCGTTCTGATGCTGGCGCTCCATCTGGTGCTGACGCGGACGACCTTCGGGTTCTCGCTCCGCGCCGTGGCGGAGAACCCGACGCTGGCCGCGGTCAACGGCGTCAACCTCCGCCGCACCGTTATGGCGGTCTGGCTGATCGGCGGCGGCCTCGCGGCGGTGGCGGGGGTGTTCTACGGTCTCAGCCACCAGCTGATCCCCGTGATGGGGCGAGACCTCGTGCTGCCGATCTTTGCAGCGACCATCGTCGGCGGGATCGGCAGCGTCTACGGCGCGGTCCTCGGCGGTTTTATCGTGGGGATCGCGGCCAACATGGCGTTGATCGTGCTGCCGGCAGGCTACACGCCGTCGGTGCCGTTTCTCCTGATCCTCGTCGTCCTGATCCTGCGCCCGCATGGCCTCTTCGGAGAGGCCCGGGCGTGATCGGCGTGATCTCCTACCTGGTCTTCTTTGCCACGACCGCCTCGATCCTGGCCATCGCTGTCTTGGGGCTGAACCTGCAATGGGGCAACACCGGCCTCTTCAACGGAGGTGTCGTCGCCTTTTTCGGGGCGGGGGCCTACGGCACGCTGATCCTCGGCGGCACGCCGCAGGCGGGGCACCTCGGAGGGTTCGGACTGGTCTACCCGTTGGCGCTGATCGGCGGGATGGTGGCGGCCGGAGGTCTGGCCTGGATCGTGGGGCTGCTGACGCTGCGCCTGCGCCACGACTACCTGGCGATTGCGACCTTCGGTGTGGCCGTCGCGTTCGAGAACCTGATGCGCAATGCCGAGGGGCTGGCGGGCGGCGCCAAGGGGGTGCGCGGGTTCGAGCGGCCGCTGCGCGACGCGCTCGGCGACGGCTTCACCTACAATCTGCTCTTCTTTGTCGTGGTGCTGGCGCTTCTGGCGCTGGTTTACCTGTTCCTTGAGCGGCTCGTCGCCTCGCCCTTCGGGCGGCTCCTCCGCGCGATCCGCGAGGATGAGGAGGCCGCGCGCTCGCTCGGGAAATCGCCGGCGCGGGTGCGGCTGACGGCCTTTGTCGCGGGCTCGGTGATCCTCGGGCTTGCCGGCGGGCTTTACGGCACGTTTTATGCGTTCGTCAGCCCCCAGGACGTCTTGCCCACGCTGACCTTTCAGATCTGGGCGATGCTGATTGTCGGCGGCGCTGGCAACAACCGCGGTGCAATCCTCGGCGCGTTCCTCATTTGGGGGGCTTGGACGGCGTCGGGCTGGGCACTCTCGCGCTTTGCGCCGGTCGAGGCGCAGCTTTACACCGGCTCGGTTCAGTTTGTTTTGATCGGGTCGGTGATTGTCGGCATGTTGCTCTGGCGGCCCCAAGGGCTTTTTCCGGAGCGGCTGGTCGTATCACAATCGGGGACATCCCCAAGAACACAGGGAAGGTAAAAATGCCACTCGGACGAATTCTGGCCGTCAGTCTCGCGCTGTCGGCGCTGGCGGGGGCTGCGCACGCGCAGGCGTGCACGACGAAGATCGGGGCGGTGTTGCCGACCTCCGTCGATTGGGGCCGGCCAATCGCCGAGACGGCGCAGTTCGCCGTCGATCAGGTGAACGCCGCGGGCGGCGCCGCGGGCTGCGAGATCGAAATGGTGCTGCGCGACACGCAAGTCGATCCCAAAGTCGGCGTCGACGCGGCCAAGGCGCTCGTCGATCTTGAGGGGGTCGATGTCCTCCTCGGCGCGGTCTCCTCGGGCGTGTCGATGCCGATCCTGACCTCGGTGACGGTGCCGGGCGGGGTGATGCAGATGTCCTGCTGCTCCTCCTCGACGGCGTTCACCGGGCTCTCGGAGGAGGGCAAGACCGAGGGGCTCTGGTTCCGAACGTTCGCGACCACGGGCGTGCAATCGGCCGTTGGGGCGAAAGTGGCCCAGGATCAGGGCTATGGCTCAGTGGCGATCCTCTACAAGAACGACGACTGGGGGCAGGACATGGCGCGGCTGATCGCGGCGGACTTCGCCGCGGTGGGCGTCGAGGTTACGGCCTCGGTTGCAATCAATGACGGCCAGCCCTCTTACCGGGCAGAAGTGACGGAGGCGCTCGGAACTGAGCCCGAGGCGCTCTACCTCGCGCTCTACCCGGCGGAGGGCACGGCGGCGGTGCGGGAGTGGATCTCGCTCGGCGGCACGCAGAACATGATCCTCGCGAACTCCCTCAAGTCCGATGAGTTCCGGGAGAATGTGGGCCTCCAATATCTCGGCTCGGCCCTCGGGACCGACACGGCCTCGCCGCGGTCTGAGAGCGCCGACGCCTTTGTCACGGCTTACGTTGAGCGCTTCGGCTCGGAGCCGAACGGACCGGGCCTTGCCAACAGCTATGACGCGGCGATGATCGCGCTCCTTGCGATGGAGGCCGCGGGGCCCGATGCGACGGGGGCGGAGATCGCGGCCGCGGTCGCCCAGGTGACGGATCCTGAGGGCACGCCGATCACCGCGGACACGGCCGGGGTCGAGGCAGCCAAGGCGATCCTCGCCGATGGCGGCAGCGTGATGTACCAAGGCGCGACGGGCAATGTGCGCTTCGATGCGAACGGCGATGTGTCCGCGCCGGCTGTGGTCTGGTCCTTTGCCGAAGAGGGCACGGATGAGGTCGAGTACATCTCGCTGGACGCGGTCGACGCCTTCATCGCCTCTCTCAACTGAGGCGGGCGCCCGCAGGCTCATTCGCCGGCGGGAAACACGCATTCCGCCTCGCCCCGGAGAAGGGCGAGGAGGGCCGTTGCGGCGGACGTGGCATTTGCCTCTTTGTGGAACTTGGTCACCATCGCGCGGTAGTTCTTTTCGATGACGCCGGCGTGGAGGCGCGAGACGAGCGCGCCAGCCACAGCCTCGAGTGCGCTGTGCTCGAAGCGCGTGGCGCGGATCTCCTGATAGCTCAGACCCTCGCGGTAGCGGATCACGCCCGGCAAGTCGCCGTACCACGCGCGGCCAAAGATGAGGGAAGGCTTTCCCTTCCGGATTGCCTCCCACCCTATGGTCCCGGTGATGGTCGCCACGAACTCCGACGCGGTGAGGAGCGCGTGGGTGTTGGCGTAGGAGGGCAGGAAGACCACATTCGGGATCCGCCGGAGGCGGTGAAAGAAGAGTGGGCCCCGCATGTAAGCGCCCTGCTTCGGATTCTCCTTCACGTAGATCGACACCTCGGGCGGCAGAAGGGCCGCCAATGCCTCGATCGCGAGCGCCTGGTCGCGGAACGCGCCGCCAAGGCTCGCCGTTGTCATCTCCGGTTGGAGCTGGAGCGGCATGTAGACAAAGCGGCGGTCGAGATCGACGGGCGTGTCCTCGTGGCTGACGAGATGCTCGAAGAAGGCGAACTCGTTTTCGTGGAAGAACCGGGCGAACGGGTCGCGCCATTTGGGCAGGCCGCCATAGATCTCGCGCATCTGTTTCAGTGTCCGGGCGAGGTAGAACGGGTTCAGCGCCTGGAGTGGGCGCTTGGTGGCAAGGAACGTCGCGAGGCTCAGCATCGCGCGCGGCGTGATGCGGCCCGGCTCGTCGCGCTCCTGCTTGATCCCCTTCATGTAGAAGAGGTCCGGCGTTTCGTCCTGTGCGATCTTTATCGGGGGCGCCTCGCTCGACCGGGGGAAGCGACCGTAATTGGCCGGGTCGCTCATCGAGAAGAACTGGTTGGGAAACAGAGACTGCGTGACGATCACCGTCTTCAGCCCAAGATCCCGCGCGATGTCGAGGACGAGCGTGTCATGCCCGAGATGCGGGATGTCGAAAAAGAGGACATGGGTGACCCGGGCCTCCCGGATCCGGGTCATCAGTGCATCGGCAAGGATGTGGTAGTACCCCTCGTAGTCGTGGGGCTGGCTGAGCGTGTGGGATTTGAACGCGTGGGCGTCGCTCCGCCGTGAGAGATGCTCGATGAAGAGACCGAGGCGCTCGGGGTAGTCCGCGTGGGTCGCCAGGGGCAGATTCGCGCCGTGGAACGTATCGTCGTCCATGACGTGGCCGGAGGCGCCGCGGCGGGCGCTCATACTGCTCATCGAGGTCGCTTTGAGATCCGCGCTGTCATTGCCGATGGTCAAGGCGAGCTCGACCTCCCCATCCGACAGCTCCACCAGTCGCTCCACAATTCGGTTTCGAAGCGCGCCGGCGGCGATGGCGAGAAGACGGATGGTCACGTGGCGGGCTCGCGTCAGTCGAGGCCCGGCCAGGACGGGTCGAGCCGCGCGAGGATCTTTCGGTCTTCTCCGTCGATGAGCTGCACGGCGCCCCCAGCCACTGATGACACTTTGATGTAATACGTCGTGGTCAAGTACGCCAGGAAGGCGGCACGGCTCTCCGGGTCGAAGCTCAGCGCGTCGGGAGAAGAAAAGGCCGCGGTCAGGGCCTCCGGGTCCCGCGTTGGGGTTGCGATGCCCGGAAGGGACCAGAAGCAGTCGCCTGCGACGAGAACCGGCTTGCCATAGAACATCGCCTGCAGACCGACGGAGGAGTTCACCGTGACGACGGCCGCCGCCGCCTCGACCAAGGCGAAGGTGTCGGTTTCGTTGTCGAGGTAGAGCTTACCGGGCGCAGCTGCTCGGATCCGTGCAGCCAGGCTTTCGGTGCTGCTCGGATGTTCCTTGACGCGGAGGTGCCATTTGTCGGGCAGGGCTGCGGCGGCCTGACCCAAGGCATCCACGAAGGAGGGAACTGAGCGGAACGCGCCCCCGAAGAGGCGCAGCTGGCTGTCATTGGCGAGCTGAAGCGGCGCGAAGAGAAAGTCCTCATCTGCGGGTGGCGGCGCGGTTGGCGCGGCCGCGCCTTGGCGGCGGGGGCGCTGGCGGAAACCGGGTTTGACGGGGGGCGGCGCACCGGCGCCGGTCCACCAGCGACGGTACGGCGCGCTGTCCCGCGGCAGGGCATTCGCGTCATTGACGCCGCACGGATCGACAGTCAGGGACCCCGGCAACGGCGCGAGTTCGAAGAACAGCCGTGCCGCGCCCGCGTCCCGCGCGCCTTCCATAAAGGCGAAGCGCGTCCCGTTGAGCCCGTTCCAACAAGCCGCCACTGCTCCGGGTCGCGCTGCAAAGTACCGCCGGGCGCCGTTGTACTGTAAGGCATACAGCCTGCGCTTGGCCCATGCGACAGTTCGGGTTTTCGGCTGCCGAATGGCGCCCGATAGCGCGGCTTCGGCTGCACGCGATGTTTCGTCAAAGCCTTGGAAGGACATCGGCGCCCAGCGCAGCAATGTGATCGGGCCGACGGCTGCCGCGACCGCAGTCATCGACGCCCGCTTCGTGCGCCGCGGATCCAGGCAAACAAAGCTTCGTTCCGCCAAGACACCCCCTCTCGGGAGCAGTGAAAGGCTCGGTCCCCCGCCCTTGTCAAGGCGTGCACCGACACTGGGCGTCCGTGAGAGCGTCAATCGCAGGTTTCGCTCGAACGCCTGCACCCGACGCAAACAGACACAACATCAAATCATTCTACATTTAAAAATACTTATGTAAAATATTCGGCAATTTTTTGCCTGCACTAGAATAAGTATCGACGTAATTGCGCTAATTTGGAGTGAGACGGGCCCACACAGTATCGCTGTTGAGCCGCGAGTGTCGATCAAGCGGGCCAGAAGGCTCGGCCAGTTGTAACTTGGGGGTCCCGAGAACATGCGAGCAGTGCATGCCGACACCGTCCAGGTGTCAGAGACATCGGGTGTTCCCGCAGGCCACTTTGCCGTCGCGGACAGGTTTGGGGGCACTCCTCGGACGCGGCAGGCGACACGGTTGCGGGTGCAGGGGTGCGGTCGTGCCGCCAAGACGTGGGGTCGTCCCGCTGCGCGACCGCTTCGGATGGCGCGCCTCACTTCGACATCCAGGCCAACAGGGAGCGATCAATCTCAGCATCGCACATGGTCCTGCATGCAACGGTCGAGGCGCTCATGACCGGTTGTCCTCACAATCTGGAGACCGGCTCAAAACTGTGTGTCCACGTTGTAACCAACCAGTGTGTCGCCGGCGCCATCGATGAGAAGGGGACGGTCTGCACCGGGGCGCGCCGGGCGTGCTCGGGCTATCGGACAACACGTCATCAACCAGGTCTGCGCCCAATCGCACGTGGCCCTTGGGCCCTGCTCCAGGCATCCCGGTTCCAGCGGTGTTGCGCAGCGTGCTGGTCAACGCGCAGCGCAAGATCGAAGCGGGGCGCGGTGCGGCTGGGCTCGATCCGCCGCTTGCGTTCGAACAGATTTACGTTGCGCGGGATCTGGTCGATTTGTCCGGCCGAGGCCTCACCATGGCCCTCCGCCTTCCGACGACCCAGTCCTCCCGCGTGCTCTCAGCGCCCTTTAGGCTCCGTGCTGTTTTTTCGAACGAGCCGCCCGCACGCGACAGTAGCTTCACCCTCTCGACAACTGAAGGAGCGTATCTCAGGCCGGCTAGGTAACTTTGCAAGCTCCTTTTAGAGCATGGTGGCTCAGAGTGGATCGGCACACCATGCCGAGCCGAAGTGGGAACATCACGCACAATGCGGCGATGACGACACGCCGAATTTTTCAGGACGAGCGGTTGTTTTGGCCAATGCGGGTGGAAACGCGACGAAGGGGGCACCCGCACGTCGGCTTGTGAGCAAGAGCGGAGCGGTAGCGCATCCCAGGAGCTTGCTGTCCGTCGAACCAACCCGGATCGCGGCCCTGCCGGAGACTGTCCGATCTGGCGGCAGGCCCCTCCGCGGAGAGCCAGGCGGTGCTGTCCTCTGCGAACCCGGTTGCACGTGCATGGGCGTCTCCAACACGCCCCTCGACGCCCACTTTGAAACCGCCCGTGCGGGCCAGGAGCAAGCTCGCTTTGGTGCGGACATCCGCAAGGCTGGCGCCGCGAGGGACTCAACGGGACAGACGATCCGGGACGCGCAGATCCGCCACACCGACACTGTCCGCCGTGCTGGGTTTGGCTGGTTGGGACGGCCTGTGGCTCCAAGGACGGCGTCCCCTTGCAAGTCGCATGGGCGGTCAGCTGAGGACGTCAAAATACGAGCTCCGCAATCCCTGTGGGCCTTCGAGCAAGCTGCTCCATCACGAACACCCGTGCCATGCATCGCCGCGAGGACTTTGTCGGTTTCGACGGCGATGACCCTTTGACAAGGGTCGAGGCTTTTCTTCTCCGCCGCCACCCTCCAGGCGCGTGAGATCGGGGCCGGCGGAGCACCACCAGAGCCGCCGGCCCCACCCTCTAAACCCAAGACCACAGCTCCGGGTTCGTTTACCGACCCAGAGGACCCTTATCAGGTTAGGCTGCTGGCTCGAGTGCCTTGGCTGGTGCCTGCAGGGCAAGGGCCGGGTGCAGGCTTCGGTGTGTGTAGACTGGACCCAAGCACAGATCGCGGGGCTGGCGTTCGAAGGCGATGCCGATGGGCGCAGTGCTCCTGCAGGAATCGAAGCGGGCGTTCATTCATCCCCCGTTGCGGGCCGTGCGATGCGTTTAAGTCCTGTTGCAGGCGGACGCGCGCTCCATCGTGGCGGCCCGGGACGGGAAGACCAGGCCGTAGATACTGCGACGAAGGGCCGGCGCCTGGACCCGACCGGGCGACCCAAACCGGGCGGTCGGCGCATGGTCGGTCGATGCCGTGTCGGAGCGGGACGGAGGCCGGCGAGGCGGTTCGCAGGTGCTGCAGTCCGGGAGCGACGGCAAATATGCAACCGTCCTCACCGGTCCGGACGCGGGCCCTGTCAGTGGATCAACGTTCGGTCGGCGCCTCAATCACCGATGGCAGCGCCTCGATCCGTGAGCCCACGGGTCTCTTGCGGACCTGCCAGCCCGCAGAACGCAGGCTGGCGGATCGCGGAAAGGACGCCGGTTGGTATTGCGAAGCGCTCGAATGCGTGGGGCAGAGTTCTGAATCCCGTGTGGAATGGGCCGCAAGGAACCCATGGAGCACGACGCGCCCGCTACCGCGACCGCCACAAGAATGTTTGACCCCATGGTTTGATGGCGTGATCCCTTCGATGGAATGGAAGGACACACTAGGGGCCAAGTTCGTCAAGGGAGCGCCACGACCGCGCACGTCGTCAGAGCGGCCATACAGCGATCGCAAGCGTCGACCGCGGAGCTGAGCCGGGAGCTCGGGATCAATCCGAAGACCGTCGCGAAATGGCGGAAGCGCGCGAC
>JBCCWM010000197.1:0-8085 GCA_039193505.1 Pseudomonadota bacterium
CTACGAGATGGATGCATGGGGTGTCGATCTGACCGTGACGGGCAGCCAGAAGGGTCTGATGGTGCCGCCTGGCACATCCTTTGTCTTCTCTGGGCCGAAGGCGCTGGCCGCGCGGGCGCGGCTCGAGCGGGTGTCGCCCTACTTCGATTGGGCCCCGCGCCACGATCCTGAGATTTACTATCGCCTCTTCTGCGGCACGGCGCCCACCCACCACATTCTCGGCCTTGACGTTGCCCTTCGGATGCTTCTCGAGGAGGAGGGGCTGGAGGCTGTCTGGGCCCGGCATGCGCGGCTGGCCCGATCGGTCTGGGCCGCAGTTGAGGCTTGGGGCGCGGGGGGCATGTTCCGGCTCAACATTGCCGACCCGGCGCACCGGTCGATTGCGGTGACGACGATCCATACGGCCGAGGGGGAGGCTGAGCGGCTCCGCCACTGGTGCGAGCGCGAAGCCAACCTGACGCTTGGGATCGGGCTGTCGCTCGAGTCGGGCTCGGGGCGGCCGACGGGATCGGCGCTCTTCCGGATCGGGCATATGGGGCACTTGAACCCGCCGATGTTGCTCGGCGCGCTCAGCACGGCGGATGCCGGTTTGAAGGCGCTTGGGGTCCCGCATGGGGCCGGCGCGCTCGAGGCGGCGACAGCAGCGCTTTCGATGTCGGCATCGGCGGCGGAGCAGGCGGCGGAGTAGGAGCCGCCTCTGGCGGCTGCTCCCGAAGGGGCGCCCCACCCACCCACCCGCGCCCCTTCGGGAGCGGACTGACCTCAGGCGTGTGCGTCGGCGAGGGCCGGGGCAAGCGCGCGCTCGAACGCGTCAAGAAGCGGGGTTGGCCCCGCCGTGACCCGGATGCAGCGATCGCCGGGGGGCACGAAGGGCATCCGCACGAAGACACCTCTTTGAGCGAGCGCCTGGAGGAGGCGACGGGCGAATGCGCCGTCCCGACCACAGTCGAGGGTCACGAAGTTCGTGGCCGAGGGCAAGGCCGTGAGGCCATGCCGGGCACCGATGCTCCCGATCTCCGCCTTTGCGGCGGTGACCCGACGGCGCGTGTCCGCGAGATGGTCTTGGTCTTTGAGTGCCGCGAGAGCGCCGGCCTGCGCGACGCGGCCGACGCCAAAGTGGTCGCGGAGCCGGTCAAACATCGCAATGACCTCCTTCGGCCCGAGTGCATATCCCACGCGGAGCCCGGCGAGACCGTAGCCCTTCGAAAAAGTCCGGAGCCGCAAAACGCGTGTCTCGGTCATGTCGAGCGGCGGCAGAGTGCCCGGTGGGGCGAAATCCGCATAGGCCTCGTCGAGGCAGAGGAGCGTGCCCTCGGGCAGCGCGCGGATCATGGCCTCGACGCGCGCCGCGCTCAACCAGGAGCCCATCGGATTGTCGGGATTGGAGAGATAGACGAGTGGCGCGTCGAGGCGGCGGACCTCCGCGAGCAATGCGTCGGGGTCTTCATGGTCGTCTCGGTAGGGTACGGTGTGCGTGACCCCGCCCGCGCCCGCGGTTTGGTATGTGAAGGTCGGATAGGCGCCGGCGGAGGTCACGACCGGCGTGCCGGGGGAGAGGGTGAGGCGCGCGATCACACCGAAAAGGCCGTCGATGCCGCCGCCGACCACGACATTCTCGGGCGCCACGTCGTGATGGGCGGCAATGGCTGCGCGGAGTGCGTGGCACTCCGGGTCGCCATACATCCACGCGCCGGCCGCAGCCTCGCGCATGGCCTCAATGGCGGCCGGCGACGGGCCGAAGGCGCTTTCGTTGGCGCCGAGGCGCGCCGCGAAGGGGCGGCCAAGCGCACGCTCCTGCGCTTCGGGTCCGACGAAGGGCACGCTGGCTGGCAGGCCGGTGACAACCTCCGTCCAGCGGGGCATCAGGCAGCATCCCAGTCCGGGGCCCAGTCCGCCGGGTCGACGAAGCGCCGATGGCCGTGGGTGAGCGCGGTGAGCGTCACCACCTCCTCCGGTGCGAGCGTCAGATCGGCCGCAGCGAGGTTCGCCGCCAGGTTCTCGCGCCGGGCCGATTTTGGGATTGCGATCACGTTCTGGGCGAGGATCCAGGCGATTGCCACTTCGGCCGGAGTTCGTCCGTGGCGGGCTGCCGCCAAACGCACGGCCGGCAGATCGAAGACCCGCCCTTTGGCAATCGGCTGATAGGCCGTCAGCGGGATGCCCAACTCATCGGCGACCGCCTTCAGCGGCGACTGATCAATGAGGAGGTGGTACTCGACCTGGTTGGTCGCGATCTCTGTCATCGCCGCGGCCGCGCGGAGCTGCGGGCGGTTGAAGTTCGATACACCGATCAGGCGGCAGAGGCCCGCCGCCCGGATCTCAGCCATCTCCTCGATCACCCGCGCGAGGGGGAGGCCCCGCGGCGGCCAGTGAACCAGGAGAAGGTCGATCCGACCAAGGGCATCACGGCTCCGCTCCGCGCTCTCTCGCGCGGTGCCGTCGGCAAAGCGGTCGTGGTGGACTTTGGTCGTGACAAAGACATCCTGTCCGGAGGCACGGATGCCCTGACCGACCGCGGCTTCATTGCCGTACATCTGGGCGGTGTCGACATGCGTGTAGCCGAGTCCGATCGCCTCAGCCACCACCCGGTGAGCCTCATCGCCCTGCAGCGGCCATGTCCCAAGGCCGATCCGTGGGATCATCCGAGCCGCCTCAGCGCCGCGGCCAGCTTCTCCGCATCGACCTCGAGATCTTCGAGTCGAGTGCGGGTCTCGTCGACGACCTCTTCGGGCGCGTTTGCCACAAACTTCTCGTTGCCGAGTTTCTTCGCGAGGCCGCCCTTCTCTTTTTCGAGCTTGTCGAGGGACTTGCGCAGCCGCGCGCGCGCAGCGTCGAGATCCACCACCTCGCCCAGGGGCAGACAGAACGTGCCGCCTTGGACCGCGATGACAACGGCGTCCTTCGGCGCCTCGGCGGCCTCTTCGAGGTCTGGGGTACGGGCGAGGCGGGCGATCAGGCTCCAATTCCGGTCGAGCGCGGCCTGACCGTCCGGATCGAGATCGAGGCGGAGGAGCGGGATCTGCGCGCCCGCGGGCACGCCGGTCTCGGCGCGGACGGAGCGGATCTGCTCGATCAGGTCGATCACCCAGCCCATCTCACGGTCGGCCGCCGCGTCGGCGATCTCACCGGGCGCCGGCCAGGGGGTGAGGGCCAGGACCTGGGGACGGGTGGCGGTGACGCGCCAGAGCTCCTCGGTCACGAACGGCATGATCGGGTGGAGGAGGATCATGCACTGGTCGAGCGTCCAGGCCATCACGGCGCGGGTCTCGGGCGCCGTCGCCTCGTCGGCCAGGAGCGGCTTGGCGAACTCCAGATACCAGTCGCAGACGCTGCCCCAGACATAGGCGTAAAGGCCCCAGGCCGCGTCGTTGAAGCGGTACTCGGTGAGCGCCTTGTCATGGGCCGCCACGGCGCGGGCCGTCTCGCCGAGGATCCAGCGGTTGGCGGTCGCGGTCGCTGTGGGCGGTTCCGAGCGGGTCTCATGCCCCTCATAAGCGCGGTTCATCTCGGCGAAGCGGACGGCGTTCCAGAGCTTGGTGCCGAAGTTCCGCCCCTCCTTGATCTTGGTGCGCGAGAGCTTGAGCTGCCCGCCGAGGCTCGCCATCTGGGCGTTGGCGAAGCGCACGGCGTCGGCGCCGTACTCGTCGATCAGCTCCAGCGGATCGATGACGTTGCCGAGGACCTTCGACATCTTCACGCCCTTCTCGTCGCGGACGAGGCCGTGCAGATAGACCGTGTGGAACGGCTTCTGATCCACGACGGCGTATTGCATCATCATCATCCGCGCGACCCAGAAGAAGAGGATGTCCGACCCGGTGATCAACACGTCCGTCGGGAAGAAGCGCCAGGCCTCGTCCTCGCATTCCGGCCAGCCGAGCGTGCCGATGGGCCAGAGGCCGGAGGAGAACCAGGTGTCGAGCACGTCGGGGTCACGCCAGACGGGGTAGACGAGGCGCGTGGGGTCCTGGTTCAGATTGTACTCGGCCAGCGTCGTGGCGAAGACGTGCTCGGCCTCCTTGCGGTCCGCCACCTCGACCACGCGCAGATGGTCGAGCGGGGCGGGCAAGGCCGCGATGTCGTCCTCGAAGCGGGCGCGGATGTCCTCGATCGTGTCGCCCGCGTGGTGGTAGTCGCCGCGGTGGACGAGACCTTCGGCGAGTAGCCGGAAGATCTCCACCTCGTCGAGCGCGTTGTCTCCCTCGTCGTCGACAAAGCCGCTGTCGTCGATCAGCCGGAGCCCATGCCAGACCGGGATCTGGTGGCCCCACCAGAGCTGGCGGCTGATGCACCAGGGCTCGATGTTTTCGAGCCAGTGGTAGTAGGTTTTCTCGCCGCTCTCGGGCAGGATCTTGACGGTGCCGTCGCGGACAGCCTCGAGCGCTTGGCCGACGATCTTCTCGGCGTCGACGAACCACTGGTCGGTCAGCATCGGTTCGATCACAACCTTCGAGCGGTCGCCGAAGGGCTGCGTGATGGCCTTGGCCTCGACCAGCGGCACGGGGGCGTCCGCGCCGTCGGCATCGGGCTTCAGGGGTTTGCCGAGGCGCGGGTCGTCCGCGCGTGTCGTGACGGCGAGACCTTCGGCGGTGATCTCCTCCACGACGCGCTTGCGCGCCTCCATCCGGTCGAGGCCGCGCAGGTGGTCGGGCACGAGGTTCAGCGTGTCGATCTCGCCCGCGTCCCACTCGGCGCCCTCGGCGATCTCCTGCGCCCGGGCGGCGGTCTCGGCATAGGGCGCTCCGTCGGCCCGCATCGCGGCCTTGGTGTCCATCAGACGGTAGAGCGGGATCGAGTTGCGTTGTGCGACGCCGTAATCGTTGAAGTCGTGCGCGCCGGTGATCTTCACCGCGCCCGAGCCGAAATCGGGGTCCGGGTACGCATCGGTGATGATCGGGATCAGGCGGCGGTGCGCCTTGGGCCCGACCGGGATCTCGCAGAGCTTGCCCACGATGGGCGCATACCGCGGATCGTCGGGGTGAACCGCGACGGCGCCGTCTCCGAGCATCGTCTCTGGCCGGGTCGTGGCGATGGAGATGTAGTCGCGGGTCTCGCGGAGGATGACGGCCCCATCTGCGTCCTTCTCGACATACTCGTAGGTCTCGCCCCCCGCGAGCGGGTACTTGAAGTGCCACATGTGGCCCGCGACGTCCTTGTTCTCGACCTCAAGGTCGGAGATCGCGGTCTCGAAATGCGGGTCCCAGTTGACGAGGCGCTTGCCCCGGTAGATCAGCCCCTTCTCGTACATGTCGACAAAGACGCGGATGACGGCATCGTGGAAATTGGGGCCGGGCTCGGTCTCTCCGCCGCTCGGGGCGCCCGCCATAGTGAAGGCGGAGCGCTCCCAATCCATCGAGGCGCCGAGGCGGCGGTCCTGCTCCTCGATCGTGCCGCCTGAGGTGCGCCGCCACTCCCAAACCTTCTCAAGGAAGCGCTCGCGGCCCATATCACGGCGGCTTTCGTTGCCGGCCTCGGCCAGCTGCCGCTCGACGACGAGCTGGGTGGCGATGCCCGCATGGTCGAGCCCCGGCTGCCAAAGCGTGTCGAACCCCCGCATCCGGTGCCAGCGGACCAGAATGTCCATCAGCGTGTGATTGAAGGCGTGGCCCGCATGGAGGAAGCCCGTCACGTTGGGCGGCGGCAGCAGGATGCAGAAGGTCTCATCCCGGCGTTTCCCGGCGCCAGCGCGGAAGGCGCCGGCCGCCTCCCAGAGGGCGGCGATCTCGGGCTCTCGGGCGGCCGCGTCGAAGGTCTTGTCCATGGCTCGGGGTCCTTGTCCGTCGGCCTGTGTTTTAGCGATAGGCAGAGACGGTGGAAAGGGGGGCGCGTTTGGCCGCAAGGCCTGGACGCGGTTCGTGCGTGGCGTATGTGTGGTCCAGCCAACCGAGGGAGTGAGCCCATGCAAAAGTTCGGTGTCAGCCAGCCCGTCCGCCGCAAAGAAGATGTGCGCCTCCTGAAGGGCGAAGGGCGCTATGTAGACGATTTGGTGCCCGACGGTGCGGTGCACATGGCATTCTTCCGCTCGGTTGAAGCGCATGCGGAGATCAAATCCCTCGACGTCGACGCTGCGCGGGAGGCGCCAGGCGTTCTGGCGGTTTACACAGCGGCCGATCTCGAGGGGAAACTCGCAAACAAAATCGGCTACAGCCGCGTGAAGAACCGCGATGGGAGCACGGCCGCGGGACCGGTTCGCCCCGTGATCGCAACCGACCGCGCTCGGTTCGCCGGCGAGATCCTGGCGGCTGTGGTGGCGGAGAGCCGGGCGGCCGCACTCGACGCTGTCGATCTGATCGATGCCGATCTCGAGACCCTCGACGTTCATCTCGAGACCGCTCCCGGCGGTGCTGAGATCCACGAGGGCGTGGCCCAGAACCGTTGCTATGACTGGGCTTACGGCGACGAAGCGGAGACGGCGGCTGCCTTTCGGGATGCGGCACACACCGCCTCCCTCGAGATGGTCGACAACCGGATCATCTGCAATGCGATGGAGACCCGCGGCTGTTCGGCGGAGTGGCGCGACGAGCGTTTGCACTTCACGGTCAATGGCCAGGGGGTCTGGGGCACCAAGAGCGCGCTCGCCGGTGCGCTCGACCTCGACGAGGCACAGGTTCGCGTCGTCAACCCGGATGTCGGCGGCGGGTTCGGCATGAAATCCTTCAACTACCCCGAGCACTTCGTTGTCGCGATGGCCGCCCGTGATCTCGGCCGGTCCGTGCATTGGATGTCCGGACGGGGCGAGGCGATGCTGTCGGACAATGGCGGGCGCGACGTCGTGACCACCGCCGAGGTCGCGTTCGACGCCGATTACCGGGTCACGGCGTTTCGGATCCACTCAATCTCGAACCTTGGTGCCCACTGTTCGGGGTTTGCGCAGTACATCCAGTCGGAGCTGGCGCTCAAGGTCCTAACCGGCGTCTACGACGTCCAAACCGTCTTCTTCCATGTGGAGGGCGTCTACACCAACACAACGCCAATCGACGCCTATCGCGGCGCGGGTCGGCCTGAGGCGATTTACGTGATTGAGCGTCTGATGGATGCCGCGGCCCGCCAGCTCGGTCAGGACCCGATCGAGCTGAAGCGCCGGAACTTTATCCGACGCGAGCAGTTCCCCTACACGTCGGCCTCTGGCGAGATCTACGATGTCGGCGATTTCGACCGGGTGCTCGACCGCGCGCTTGCCGAGGCCGATGTCGAGGGTTTTGCCGCCCGCAAGGCGGCGAGTGCCGCGGCCGGCAAACTCCGCGGGATCGGGCTCAGCTACTACATCGAGTCGATCCTCGGCGATCAGACCGAAACCACCAAGATCGAGTTCGCCGAGGACGGCATGGTCAACCTCTATGTCGGCACTCAGTCGAACGGCCAGGGTCACGAGACCGTCTTCGCGCAGATCTTGCATGCGAGGACCGGGCTCGAGTTCGACCGGATCCGGTTCATCCAGGGCGACAGCGACCTGATCGCCAAGGGGGGCGGCACCGGCGGCTCGCGCTCCGTCACCATGCAAGGCAACTCGATCAACGCCACCTCCGACGTCATGATCGAACGGTTCCGGCCGCTCGCCGAGGACGAGTTGGAAGTGGCCGCGGCCGACATCTCCTTCGATGACGGGGAGTTCCGGGTGGCCGGCACGGACCGCAAAGTCACGCTGACCGCGCTCGCCGAGAAGGCCCGGGCGAAGGGCATGGTGGATCTTCTTGTGACGGAGCACACCAACACAGTCCCCGCCCGCTCCTTCCCGAACGGGGCCCATTTCGCGGAGGTGGAGATCGACCCGGAGACCGGCGTCACGCGCTGCGTGAAATACACGGTCGTCGACGATTTCGGCTTGTTGATGAACCCGATGCTCGCCGAGGGCCAAGTTCACGGCGGTGTCGCCCAGGGCATCGGCCAAGCGGTGACGGAACACGTGGTCTATGACGAGAGCGGTCAGCTCCTGACCGGCAGTTTCATGGACTACGCCATGCCCCGCGCCGACGATTTGCCGATGATGCCCTTCCACGCGGAGCTTGTGCCCTCGACCGCGAACGAGATCGGCATGAAGGGCTGCGGCGAGGCCGGCACCGTGGGCGCGCTCGCCGCCGTCACCAATGC
>JBCCWM010000198.1:0-8079 GCA_039193505.1 Pseudomonadota bacterium
CCACGGCTCCGGATCCCGCGCCCGCCGGCGGCCCAGGCGCATCTGCTCCACATTCGCGATCAGACGCCGGACCGTGGCCGGCACGCACCCTCCGCCCCCAAGCCTCGACCCGCCCACGGATCCCGCCCCGCATTCGGATGGCGTGATCTGCGTCGGCATCCCTGTCGAGCGGGTTTGGTGCGATGTTGACGCTGCGCTTGATGTCGGTGATTTCGGTGAACGTCGTGTTTCGCCAAATCTTTGTCCCGCGTTCAGTTGCGCGCCCGACCGTGGCCCGGCAGTTGAATGTACAGTTTACTGTCGGGAGAGGTGCTTCCCGCGGCGGATCCCGGATCTCTTGCGTCCTCAGTCGAGCGAGGCTGACAATGACTGCCGGGAGACTGTTCGAAGCGGTCCCGGATCTGCGCCAAAACACCCAGATCCCCGCGCTGGCCGGCCGATCACGACGGCCGCGCGAGCTCACATCGATAACCCGGCTCTGGCGTGGATCCGGGATGTCATGTCGGTGGTGCTCGAACAGGCGAATTTGCGTCTCTCCGAAAAGACCTCGTCGTCCATTGGATGCTCGATCCGACGGCGCAGCCAAGGCGACCCATTTTTGAGCCGTCCCTCGCCTCTCAGTGCATGCGGTTTTCGGTGTGCAGGCCCGCAAGTTTCCAGTCGAGGTCAATTTGGGCGATGGGATCAACCGGGCCAGCCCCGCTCTTGCCCGACCCACCTGTTTTGAGCCGAGCAACCGATCCCAAAATCTGCGCCGCGTCCCACGCGTCCGCGCGACGCGCACGGCTGCGGAGCGACCGTCGCCGCTTGGTCTCTTTCCAGCGTCCAGCGTCCTGCGCGACACGATCCGCGATCAAAGGAGAGGCGCAAGCTCAGGACAAGGACCTCTGGGAGCTCATTGGGCGCTGCCGCAGGTGCCGCCGAAAGCGGATAAGCCCGTGACGGTGGGACGCCAGACGCTATGACGTCGACCAAGTCCGACGCTGGTGGCGGGGACTTGGGTGGATCGGTGCCCGGTTTGGGGTGGCGATCCGGCCGCGTCACAATGGCGTGGGTGGAAATTGCAATCGCGCTCAGTCCGGTCCATCACAACATCGGACAGTGAAAGGGCGAGATGCTCGACGCACAGGCACGACGGTTGATGGATCCGGGGCTCGATGCGCTTGGCCGGCGGCTCGCTGCGACCGGCCTTTCGGCCAATGCCGTAACAATGGTCGGCCTCGGTCTTGGCCTCCTCGCGGCGCTCTGCATCGCTCTCGGCGCCAACCTCGCGGCCTTGGTGCTGCTCCTGGCAAGCCGACTGGCGGATGGGCTGGACGGGGCTGTGGCGCGCGCCACCCAGAAGACGGACTTCGGGGGCTATCTCGACATCGCGGCCGATTTCCTCTTCTACGGTGCGGTGCCCATGGCCTTTGTGTTTCAGGATCCTGCGGGCAACGGGGCCGCCGGGGCGTTCCTGCTGACGAGCTTTTACTTCAACGGCACGAGCTTCCTTGGCTTTGCGATCCTCGCGGAGAAGCGCCGGATGGAGACGACGGCGCGCGGCGTCAAGTCGCTCTACTTCACAGGCGGCCTTTTGGAGGGAACAGAGACGATCCTGTTCTTCGTGCTCCTCTGCCTTCTGCCGCAGTACTTCGCACCGCTCGCCTGGATCTTCGGCGGGCTTTGTTTTGTCACGGCGGCCTCGCGGCTTGTTCTGGCCCGCCGTGTCTTCCCAGCGTCCCATGACGAGAGGTCCTGATGCGCATTCTCCTCGCAGCCCTCCTCGGCCTCACGACGGCCGCCCATGCCCAGGATCCGGCGGATTGGGACGCCGTCCTGCAGGAGGCGGAGGGTCAGACCGTCTACTGGCACGCCTGGGGTGGATCGACCACGACCAACGCCTTCATCGCGTGGATTGCCGAGCGAGCCGCCGAGACACATGGTGTGACGCTGGAGCACGTGAAGCTCGCCGACACGGCGGATGCGATCAGCAGAGTTCTGTCTGAGCGGGCTGCGGGCCACGACACCGGGGGGGCTGTCGACCTGATCTGGATCAACGGTGCCAATTTCGCGGCCATGAAGGAACAGGATCTCCTCTTCGGTCCGTTCGCGGAGGACTTGCCGAACTGGGCGCTTGTCGATGTCGACGGCAAGACTGTCACGACCGATTTCACAGTGCCGACTGACGGGTACGAGAGCCCTTGGGCAATGGCCCAAGTGGTGTTCATCCACGACACTGCTGATGTGCCGGAGGCGTTGCCCGGCATGGATGCGCTCCTCGCATGGGCGGAGGCACACCCGGGGCGGTTCACGTTCCCGCAGCCGCCTGATTTTCTGGGCTCAACCTTTCTCAAGCAGGCTCTCCTCGATCTGACGGAGGATCCGGGGCCCCTCTACGCGCCGATTGACGAGACCGGCTATGCCGCCGCCACGGCCCCGCTCTGGGACTTTATGGACCGTCTGACGCCTGTGCTCTGGCGCCAGGGTCGGGCCTACCCGCAGACCGGACCGCGGCAGCTTCAGCTCATCGCCGATGGGGAGATCGATCTCGCGATCTCCTTCAGCCCGGGCGAGGCCTCGGCGGCGATCGCCAATTTCGAGCTGCCCGAGACCGTGCGCACCTTCGTTCTGGAGCGCGGCACCATCGGCAATGCAAGCTTCGTTGCCATTCCCTACAACGCCAATGCCAAGGAGGGTGCGATGGTGATTGCGAACCTCCTCCTGTCGCCCGAGGCGCAGGCGCGGGCGCAGGATCCGGCAGTGCTCGGCTACGGGACGGTCCTTGATATGGCGAAGCTTGAGCCCGCGGACCGTGCGCGGTTCGAGGCGTTGGAGCTTGGCATCGCCACCCTCTCCCCCGAAGAGCTCGGGCCTGCATTGCCGGAGCCGCACCCCACCTGGATGACCCGGATCGAAGGCGATTGGATCCAGCGCTACGGCGTTTCCGACTAGGTGACCGCCGGCTTCAGGTTTCTGCCGTCGGTGACCGTTCTGGTTCTGGCGGGGCCTGTTCTCGCCGGGCTGGTCGGCACGCTGGTGCCGGCGTTGTCCGAGCGGGGCGCTGCGTTTCGAGAGCTGGCGGCCTGGCCGGGCCTCGAAGCGGCGGTCCGGCTGAGTTTGGTGACAGGGATTGTTGCCACCGCACTCTCGCTCCTGATCGCAACGGCCCTGACGGCGGGATGGTGGGGGACGCGGGCCTTTCGGATGGTCGAGCGGTTGCTCTCGCCGCTTCTTTCCGTCCCGCATGCGGCGGCGGCCTTCGGGCTGGCCTTTCTGATTGCGCCATCGGGGTGGATGGCTCGGATGCTCTCGCCATGGGCCACGGGGTGGGAGCGTCCGCCAGATCTGCTGATCGTGCAGGATCCCGCGGGGTGGTCGCTGATCGCGGGGCTCGTTGCGAAGGAAACGCCGTTTCTGCTCTTGATGACTTTGGCGGCCTTGCCGCAAGCCGCACCGGGACGGTCTCTCAGTGTCGCTCAAAGTCTGGGGTACGGACGCGTTGCGGGATGGCTCAAAGTTGTTTTTCCGCGGGTCTATGCGCAGATCCGGTTGCCGGTTTATGTGGTGCTCGCCTACTCGATGTCGGTCGTGGACGTTGCCCTGATCCTCGGGCCAAGCACGCCGCCCACGCTCTCCGTGCAGATCACACGTTGGATGAGCGATCCCGACCTCTCGCTCCGCCACCAGGCGGCCGCAGCGGCCCTTCTGCAGCTTGGACTTGTGGTTTTGGCACTCGGGGCGTGGCGTCTGGCCGAGATCGGCGTGGCGCGCGCGGGGCGCGCTTGGGTCTGGGGCGGGCAGCGGCGCTTGGCCGAGCGCTCGGTGCGGTCCGTCGCACTTGTTGCAGGGATCGCTCTGGCCGCCGTCGTCGTGATTGGCCTCCTCGGTCTTGCGCTGTGGTCGGTCGCTGGGTTTTGGAGCTTTCCGGCGGCCTGGCCCGACGCGTTGACGGGCCGCACCTGGACCCGGCACGCCGCCGACATCCATGCAGCCTTCGCGGACACTGCCCTCATCGCGTGTCTTGCCACAATTCTGGCGCTCACTTTGGTGATCGGGTGCCTTGAGGTGGAGCACCGCCACGGTCTCCGCCTCCGGCGCGGGGGGGGTGCGATCCTCTATCTGCCGCTTCTGGTCCCGCAGACGGTGTTCCTGCCGGGCTTGGCATCGCATTTGATCTGGATCGGATGGAACCCGGGGATGTGCCCGGTGATCCTCGCGCATCTGGTCTTTGTCCTGCCCTACGTGTTCCTGTCTCTCGGCGATTCTTGGCGGGCGTGGGACATCCGTTTTGCGACGGCGGCCGCAGCGCTGGGGGCGGGGCCGGCGCGCGTCCTGTTCTTCGTGCGGTTGCCGATGCTGATCCGCCCTGTGCTGACGGCGGCGGCAGTGGGGATCGCGGTGTCGGTCGGTCAGTACTTGCCGACCCTTCTCGTGGGGGGCGGTCGCATCGCGACCTTGACGACGGAGGCCGTGGCCCTCGGTGCCGGCGGAGACCGTCGCGCGATCGGGGCCTGGGCACTGGTGCAGACGGCCGCGGCACTGCTGCCGTTCGCCGTTGCGCTCTTCGTTCCCGTGATCCTGGCCCGATCGCGGAGAGGGCTGCAGGGTGGCTGAGGCGGGTCTCGTCCTTGAAGATGTCAGGATCATGCTCGGGAACGACGTGCTCGTTTCGATCTCGGCGGAGATCCGGCCGGGGGAGGTTTTGACTGTGATGGGACCGTCGGGCTCAGGCAAGTCAACACTCCTCGCCTACCTCACAGGCACACTTGCGCCGGAGTTCCGCGCCTCGGGGGCCGCCCGGCTGAACGGCCGGCCGATCGATGGTTTGGCGACGGAGGCGCGACGGATCGGCATTCTTTTTCAGGACCACCTTCTCTTTCCGCATCTCTCGGTTGCGGAAAACCTTGCCTTCGGTCTTGCCCAAGGAACGGCCAAGCGCCGGCAACGGGTGGAGGCGGCCCTCGCCGAAGTGGGTCTTCAGGGGTTTGGGCCGCGGGACCCGGCGACACTGTCGGGGGGACAACGGGCGCGCGTGGCCCTGATGCGGACACTCTTGGCGACGCCGGAGGCGCTCCTCCTCGACGAGCCGTTCGCGCGCCTTGACGCAGAGCTCAGAGATCAGACACGGTCGCTCGTCTTCCGGTCCGTGCGGGATCTGCCCGTTGTCCTTGTCACGCACGATCTGGCGGATGCGGCGGCGGCCGGTGGGGCTGTTGTCGACGTCCGTGGACGGCGGCTCTGAAGCCTGAGCGAAGCCAGTCCGGTTGGCCGGCCACATGCGCACGGAATGGATGAGGGGGACGGTGTCGACGGCGCGTCCCGCACCGTTCGCGCGTGGACGCGCGAGTTCGGGCTTGCCCGAACCGACACCTTGCGCCCGGCCACCGGCGATGCACTGCGTGTCGGACAGGAGGGCCGTTTGGGATCTCGGGCGACGGACCTTTCTCCCTTGCGCCAAGGGGCGCGGGGCGGCCAGAGTGGCGGAAAATTCGAGGGAGGACTGCCATGGGCTACCGCGACACCTACGAGGCCTGCCGCCGTGATCCGGAGGCTTTTTGGCTGTCGGCGGCTGAGCGCATCGACTGGTCCACCCCGCCGAGCCGGGCCCTCGACGCAACCGAGGCCCCGCTCTATCGCTGGTATGCCGATGGCGAGATGAACACCTGTTGGAACGCTGTGGACCGGCATCTGCCTGACCGCGCCGAACAGCCGGCGATCATCTATGACAGCCCGGTCACGCAGACGAAGCGCACAATCACCTTTCGCGAGCTCCACCATCTGACCGCGCGCCTCGGCGGTGCGCTCCAGGCCCGCGGGATCGGCAAGGGTGATCGGGTCGTCATCTACATGCCGATGGTGCCCGAGGCGGTGGTCGCGATGCTGGCCTGTGCGCGCATCGGTGCCGTGCATTCGGTCGTGTTCGGGGGGTTCGCGCCGCACGAGCTTGCGGTCCGGTTGGACGATGCGCAGCCGAAGGCGGTCCTCTCAGCCTCCTGCGGGATCGAGCCCGGCCGGATTGTGCCCTACAAACCGCTTCTCGACGCGGCCATCGAGCAAGCCACGCACAAGCCGCACGTCTGTGCGATCCTGGAGCGGCCGGAGCAATCGGTCGAGCTTGGCCCCCGGGACGTGGCCTGGGATGCGTTCCAGGCCGACGCGCCGCTCGCGGATCCCGTGCCGGTGGGCGGCGCCGACCCCCTCTACATTCTCTACACATCCGGCACGACCGGGCAGCCCAAGGGCGTCATGCGGCCCGCCGGCGGGCATGCGGTTGCGCTCCATTGGACGATGGACAACATCTATGACATCAAGCCGGGCGAGGTCTTTTGGGCCGCCTCCGATGTCGGTTGGGTGGTCGGGCACTCCTACATCACCTACGCACCGCTCCTCTACGGTGCGACCACGGTGGTCTTTGAGGGCAAGCCAGTTGGCACGCCCGACGCCGGCACATTCTGGCGTGTCGTCGAAGAGCACAAGGTCGTCACGCTCTTCACCGCGCCCACGGCGTTTCGGGCGATCAAACGCGTCGATCCAGACGGCGCCTTCATCAAGTCGCACGATCTCAGCCATTTCCGCGCACTCTACCTCGCCGGAGAGCGGGCCGATCCCGACACCGTCCAATGGGCCGAGCGTCAACTGGGCGTGCCGGTCATCGATCACTGGTGGCAGACAGAGACGGGCTACACCATCGTCGGCAATCCACGGGGCCTTGAGGCGCTGCCGATGAAGACCGGCTCACCCACTGTGCCGATGCCGGGATACGACATCGACGTGCTCGACGATGCGGGCCACGCGGTCCCGGCCGGCACGCTCGGCGCATTGGCGATCAAGCTGCCGCTGCCGCCCGGCACGCTCTCGGGGCTCTGGAACGCCGAGGCGCGCTTTCGCTCGTCCTATCTCGACACCTTCCCGGGATACTACGAGACGGGCGATGCCGGGATGATCGACGAGGACGGCTATGTCTACATCATGGCGCGCACGGACGATGTGATCAACGTCGCGGGCCATCGGCTCTCGACCGGCGCGATGGAGGAGGTGCTTGCCGCCCTCCCCGACGTCGCGGAGTGTGCCGTGATCGGTGTTGAAGACGAGCTCAAAGGTCAGTTGCCGCTCGGGTTTCTCTGTTTGACCGACGGGGTCAACAAACCGCATGACGAGATTGTGCGGGAGGCCATCGCCGAGGTGCGCGCGCAGATCGGACCCGTTGCCGCGTTCAAGCTCGCCTGTGTGGTGGATCGGTTGCCGAAGACACGGTCGGGCAAGATCCTGCGCGCGACGATGGCCAAGATCGCCGACGGACAGGCGTACAAGATGCCAGCGACCATCGACGATCCGGCGATCCTGGACGAAATCCGCGCGGCCCTCGAGACCCTCGGCTATGCAAAGGCACCGGTCTCCGCCGGCTGAGGCGACGAGGCCCGGCTGGCTTGCATCCAAGGTGGGAACTGAGCACACTCCGCCCGTGACCAAGGCCCGCCCCATGACACTCTTTGATGCCGCATGCGCCGTTCGCGCCAATGCCTATGCGCCCTATTCCGGGTTCGCCGTCGGCGCGGCCGTCCTGAGCGAGGACGGGCGTGTGTTCTCGGGCTGCAATGTCGAAAACGCCGCCTATCCCGAGGGCACCTGTGCCGAGGCCGGTGCGATTGCCGCGATGATCGCCGCCGGTGCGCGGCACATCCGCGAAGTTTGGGTGGTCGCCGACGGACCGGAGCCGGTGTCTCCATGCGGAGGATGTCGCCAGAAGCTGGCGGAGTTCGCCGCCCCGGACACGCCGGTGACGCTCGCCGGGCCCGAAGGTCCGCGGGTCAAAACGACGGTTGGTGCGCTTCTTCCCGCGGGGTTTGGCGCGCGCCACATGGAAGGGACTGCATGACCGATCTGAAAGCCGTGGCCCGCCGTGCGATCGCGTGTCTGGATCTGACGGATTTGAGCGATGATGCGGACGAGGCTGCGCTCGAGACCCTGTGCCGACGGGCGTCGACGCGGCACGGGCCGGTGGCGGCGGTCTGTGTCTGGCCGCGCTTCGTCTCCGCGGCGCGGGGCCATGTGCAGGGCACCGGCATCCGCATTGCCACGGTCGTGAACTTTCCGGCC
>JBCCWM010000199.1:0-8025 GCA_039193505.1 Pseudomonadota bacterium
CCTCGGCGAGCTGCTCCAGGTGCCAGGTCTTCACCTGGCCGACCGTGACATCGAGCTCACCAGCCACGCTGGCATAGGTCGCTCCGGGAACCGCCAGGCGGGACACTGCACCTTCCTTGAAGTCCTGCGAAAACCGCCTCCCGTGTTCGCTTTGCCATCTCGTCCTCCCAAATCCAGGGTTAGCCTAACCCCTGGTCCGCGTTTCGCGGGCAACCTCAATCGGCGCTCGCGCCATCAATGAGGAATAGCTTTGGATTTGACGGATTCGCGTGATCCGCGGTCATGGCACACGCCCACAATCGTAGCCATCTACACGTTTGCGGCCGCGCAAAAGCGGTACGCAAGAGAACAAGAACGGCACGGAAACAGAACGGGAAAGTGGTGGAGCGGTTTGTTCTCGACGCACAGATCGCGTAAGTGATTGATTTTATGGTACCGACGCCCCGGCTCGAACGGGGGACCTCCTGATCCACAATCAGGCGCTCTAACCTACTGAGCTACGTCGGCTCTGCCCCGGGCAATACGCGGTCGGGCGCTGGGATGCAAGCTGTGCGCTTGATCCCGGCGCATCCCTCCGCTAGAGGCCATGCTTATGTGTATCAACACACAGACCGAACTGGAAACTGAGTTGCAGGTGGGCCCCACGTCAGAGGGAATGGTCCGCTTCTATGTGCGAGCTCAAGACATTGATTTGCCTATGGATTTTGCGCCGGAGGAAGCGGAAGAGATCGCCGAGGAGCTGTTGGCCGCCGCAGCGCGCGCGCGCGGCTGACGCGGGTTACAGGTCGCCCGTGAGGTCGAGCGCACGCGCGGCCCGGAAGGCGGCGGCGCGGGCAAATCGCAGCGTCAGGGCTTTGCGCCGCGCCGCGGCCAAAGGCTGATGCGGCCCCTCGCGCAAGATGGCCGCACCGTAGCCATCGGCCCGGATCAGACCACTCTCATCCGGGAGAAGGTGTTCCGGAAAGTCAGCGTCGACCGCCCAAAAATACCGGTCACACCACGGCAGGTACCCACGCCACTTGCGATCTGCGCGGAAGTCGGCACGAGAAGACTTGCACTCAACAATCCACACTGCGCCCTTGGCGTCGAGCGCCATCACATCGACCCGAAGCCCTCGGGACGGCACAACCTCCGTCAGGCAGGCTATGTCGAGGGAGTGAAAATGGCGGCAAACGCCGCGCGCGAGCAGCTGTCCCTGGGTCATGGCCCGAAACATGAACGTTTCATGAACACTCTGTCAATCAGGAGCTCTCGCGGAGCGCGTCATCCTCCCTGCTTGTCAGAAGCTCCAGACGCTCGAGCCGGGCGAGATAGCGCGCGGCGTGAGCGTCTGCGCTGTACTCGCGCGCCAGGAGCTCTTGGCCCGCTGCAGCGCGGGCGCGCGCTGCGGCAGGGGCATTGGCCACCTCGATCAGCGTCTCGGCAAGGGCTTTGGTGTTGACCTCTGCCCAACGGGCGCCGGGCACCGCAAAGATTGCCTGCTGCGGCGCCACCTCACGCAGGCTGAAGGGCACCGGAAACGCAGTGTCCTCCGTGCAGATGTCGCGTGTGCCCGACCAGTCGGTTGCGATCACCGGCGTGCCGAGGGCGAGGGCGAAGGCTGGCAGGTACCCAAATCCCTCCGCCCTGTGGGGCGAGATCAGGACGCTTGACCCGGAAATGAGGCCGAGGAGTTCGGCGAAGGGCAGATCAGCCTCGATCAGGCGGACACGCGCGTCGCGGGCCGCGACGGCGCGGATCGCCGCCATTTGTCCCTCGGGATCGCCCCAATGCGTCTCCGGCACGGGGGTCGATTTCACAATCAACTCGACGTCGTGTCGCCCCTCGAAGGCCTGGCAAAAGGCCGAGACGGCGGCGATCGGGTTCTTGCGCGCCACCGAGGACCTGGCGTCGAAGGCCACCAGCGCGCGGAACCGGTCCTGCCGGGCGACCGGGGACGGTGCGGGGGTGAGACGCGGGAGGGCCTTTTTCATCAGCACCACCGGGCGGTCCGTCTCGCGTCGATAGAGATGGGCAAGAAACGTGCTCGGCACCCAGATCTCGTCGAGCATCTCAAGCGCGAGACGGTGTGCGGCGGGCAACCGGTCAAGCTCCCACAAGAGATAGCCGATCTGATAGGCGGTCCGGTGGCGATAGCCCTCGAGGATCGCCTCCGGGATCCGGTCGGCGTTCAGATGGTGGAGCGCGACATCGGCCCTCAGGCGCCGCGGCGGGCCCGATGGAACTGCGAGCGGCACGTGCGGGGCGGGTCCCATCACCTGGGGGGCAAGCCCGGCGCGTGCGGCGGCATCGGCGCTCATCCAGAGGTTCCGGTGCAGCCCCGTCTCCCCATGTCCGAGACCGTGAAGGCGAAACGTGGGGACGCCGCCGCCCCTGTCGGCCCGTGCCGGATGGCCGAGGCCGAGCATGCGTTCCAGCTCGTCCCCCCAAGCCGCCTGACGCCATGGGGCGCGGAACGCGGCGAGCGATGTCATCGGCCGCCGCGCCGCCAGGAGAAGCGTGAGCTCCAGAACCGAGAGATTGCCCGCCTCGTCGCCGAGGGGGCGATGATAGCGGCCCGCGAGACCGGGCTCGGCGGTCCCGGCGAGGAGCGGTTGGATCAACCGCTCTGCCGGGGTGGTTGGACGCGGCAGCGGGCGTGGCATCGCGCGCGCCGCACGCGCAGGTTGGCCCGCAAGCCGGAAGTGCTCGGCCAATCGCGTGCCCGCGCCGCGACGTGCGGGCGCCAGGCAGATCTGCACGGGGTCAGGTGCATCCGCCTCGCAGGCTAGAGTGAGGGCGCGGAGACTCGTGGCGAGCCATCTCGCATCGACCCCCGCCGCCAAATCGGCAGCAACCGCGAGATCCTCGCGGAGCGCCGCGCTGCACGCAGCGAGGTTGCGCGCCCGCATGACATGGGCGACAGAGAGGCGCTGGCCTTGGGGACGTGCGGCGAGAATGCGGGCAAAGGCGCGCTCCTCAGCCTCGCCCGGCGGCAGCGTCGGGACGTTGCGCCCGAGGATCCGGGCCGCAATCCGGGCTGCGCCAAGAGAGGCGTTCAAGCGTTGCGTTCGGGGGCCGAGCGCGAGCGCTAAGGCACGTGCCGCGAGACCGTGCATCAGTCCGCGGCGTGCCGGCGGGTCGACGAGGAGATAGGTGAAGCGCGCTGACCTGACCGCATTGCGCAAACGCCCGAGACGAAGGGCCCATCCCCGCTCCCCCCGCAAGGGCGGGCGCAGGATCGCGCGGAGATAGATGACGGCAATGCCGGTCCGAGGCAGACGCGCCGCGTCATCGAGATGAGCCTCAGCGAAGGTGCCCAGCGTGACGCCAACGAGACGCGGCGTCATCCCACCCGCGGCCAGAAGTGCAGAGAGCTCGGCGGCATGACGGGGCATTTCCGCCCCGGTCAGCGAAAACGTGCCAACGATCCAGGCCTCGCGCGACTGCCCTGTGTGACCGGCGATCGCCGTCGGGTGAAGGTGAGGTGCGTTGCCCATGGCCAGAGCCTGACCATCTGCTGGTTAACTGCGGCTTAAACGCGCGGCCTGTGTCACGCATCTCTTCGCTTGGGGGGCTCGGCCTCTTTCAGTTCGAGGACCCGCACCCTATGTTGACCGGAGGCGGGTGCTGCTCTTTCCGTGTTGGGGACAACATCCTAGTGGCCTTAAGCATTCTTGAGGGAGCCGGCTCTGCTCGGACCGTGGTCCGGATCACCTGGCGCCCACCTGGTTTTCCAGGCTCTCAAGGATCAGACGCCCCCACGACCGCTGCGGGCCCGCCGCCTTGATCCTGCAACCGTCGATGGTCCATGCTCACGCGATGGATCTTGTGGCCCTCAAATCCGATTTGCGCGGTGCGATGCATCAGCGGCGAAAGGCGCTCCACGGAACATGCGTCGACGCGGCGACGGATCGCCTCTTGTCCTGGATCCGAGCGCGCGCAGGCGTCGAGGTCGTGTCGGGCTACTTGCCGATCCGCTCCGAGATCGATCCGCGCCCGGCCATGACATGTTTGGTCGAGCAAGGGTATCGGGTCTGCGTGCCAGTTGTCCTCGGCCGGGACCGCCCGCTGATCTTCAGGACTTGGACGCCGGAGACACGGCTGGTGACAGGCGCCTTCGGCGCTGAAGTCCCCGAGGACGACCAGAGAGAGAGCCCCGATGCGTTGATCGTTCCACTCCTGGCCTTCGACAGGCGGGGGCATCGCTTGGGCTATGGCGGCGGGTTCTACGACCGGACGCTGGCGGAGCTCCGCACTGAGCGACGCGTCCTCGCGGCGGGGTTCGCTTATGACGGTCAAAGGGTGGAGCATGTGCCGTCCGGCGTCTACGACAAGCCTCTCGACGCAGTGATCACAGAGCAGGGCGTCTATCTCCCGTGAGCCTTGCTCTCGCCCCTTCCGCGCTCTAGCTCGTTTTTTATGCGCATTCTTTTTCTTGGCGACGTCGTCGGACGGTCTGGCCGAACCGCCCTCGCCGAGCAGCTGCCGGGCCTCAGGGAAAACTTGAAACTCGATTTCGTGATCGTCAATGGCGAGAACGCGTCGGCCGGAATGGGGCTCTCAGCGGCGCACAGCCGGGACCTTTTGGCATCAGGCGCCGACTGCCTGACGCTCGGCGACCACGCATTCGACCAGAAGGACATGGCCTCTCACATTGAGACGGACCCTCGGATCCTGCGCCCGCTCAACTACGCACGGACGGCGCCGGGACGCGGCACGCGCCTCTTCACACTGCCCTCCGGCGACAAGATCTTGGTCATCCAGATCCTTGGCCAAGTGTTCATGCGCCGCGCGTTCGACGATCCGTTTGGAACCATCGATGCCGCGCTAAAGGCCGCCCCTCTCGGTGGCCTCGTGCAAGCCATCGTCGTTGATGTGCACGCGGAGGCCACGTCCGAGAAAATGGCGATGGGCCACTTTTGCGACGGGCGCGCCTCTCTGGTTGTTGGGACCCACACGCATGTGCCAACGGCGGATGCGCAGATCCTGCCGGGGGGCACGGCCTACATGACCGATGCCGGGATGTGCGGCGACTACGCCTCCGTGATCGGCATGGACAAGGAGGAGCCGCTCAGTCGGTTCGTGACAGGCATGTCTACGGGGCGCTTCACGCCGGCGCTCGGACCGGCGACGCTCTCCGGCGTGCTGGTGGTGACGGACAGACGGTCCGGACACGCGGTGAGTGTCACGCCGGTGCGTCTCGGCGGAGGGCTGGCGCCGTCGGAACCTGTGTTGACAGGCTCTCAGCCGGGTTGAGATCGCGCCCGGCCTGCGTCATGGTCCCGAGATCGAGACGGCCATGAGGACCATCGCCCCGCCGTGCCAACGCCCCTGATCCCTGCCGAGGCGGAGGCCATCGCGACCCTCGCCGTACTCGTTGCGATGCTGATCCTCTTTGTGCGGGAGACTTACCCACCCGAGGTCGTGGCCCTCCTTGGCGCGGCCTCGCTTGTGGTCTTCGGCCTCGTTGGGCAGATCGAAGTGCTCGGGGTCTTCAGCAACCCCGCGCCGTGGACCATCGCGGCCATGTTCGTGATCTCGGGCGCTCTCGTGCGGACGGGCGCGCTGACGCGGCTCACGGCTCTCGTCGCGAAACATGCAGCGGACCGGCCCGCTGTCGTCCTCGGCGCCTTGGCGACCATCACGCTCGCGGCCTCGGCCTTCATCAACAACACACCGGTGGTCGTCATGCTGATCCCGGTCGCAGTACAAATCGCAAAGTCCCTCGGCGTCGCCGTCTCGAAGCTCCTGATCCCGCTCAGCTATTGCGCCATCTTGGGCGGTGTCTGCACGCTGATCGGAACCTCGACCAACTTGCTTGTCGACGGTGTTGCGCGGGCAAATGGCCTCGCGCCATTTGCCCTGTTCGAGATCACACCGCTCGGTCTCTGCCTCGCGGCGTTTGGCCTCCTCTACCTCCGCCTCCTCGCGCCACGTCTGCTGCCGGACCGCGAGACGATGGCAGATATCCTCTCCGACCGGAGCAAGATGAAGTACTTCACGGAGGTCGCCGTCCCCGAGCGCTCCCCCCTGATCGGAGATCGCGTGTTCGACGTGCCGCTCTTTCAGCGCCGCGGCATCCGGGTGATCGATGTTCTTCGCGGTGACGAGTCGCTCCGACGCCGCTTCCCGGATGTCACGATAGATCAGGGCGACCGGATCGTTCTGCGCACCGAAGTGGGGGAGCTCTTGGGCCTGCGACGCTCGGGCGAGGTCAACATGGTCGATGCGCTCAGCTCGCGCCAGACCAGCACGGTCGAGGCGCTGATCTCGCCGGGCTGCAAACTGATCGGCCGGACCCTCGGGGCGCTTCGGCTCCGGCGGCGCTATGGGGTCTATGTCCTGGCCGTGCACCGCCGGAACCAGAACATCGGCCGGCAGCTCGACGATGTGGTGGTGCGGGTCGGCGACACGCTTCTCCTCGAAGGGGCGCCGGAAGACATTCGCCGCATGGCGGTCGACACGAACCTGGCCGACATCACCGCGCCGACCGCCCGCTCCTACCGCCGTCGCCACGCGCCGCTCGTCGTCGCCGTCCTGGCCGGGATTGTCGGGCTTGCAGCCCTCGGCGTCGCGCCGATCTTCTTGCTGGCGATGTTCGGCGTCGCGTTGGTGCTCGCCGCACGAGCGATCGATTCCGACGAAGCGCTCGAAGCCGTCGACGGGCGGCTCCTCATCCTGATTTTTTCGATGCTCGTTGTGGGCGCGGGGCTTGAGAGTTCCGGCGCCGTGGAGCTGATCGTCGGAGCGCTGGCGCCCCTCCTCCGCGAGATGCCCGGGCCGGTGGTTGTCTGGTCGATGTTCCTGTTGACCTCCGCCTTGACTGAGATGGTCTCCAACAACGCCGTTGCAGTGGTTGTCACGCCGGTCGCCATCGGGCTTGCCGCGGCCCTTGGGCTCGACTCACGGCCCTTGGTGGTGGCGGTGATGGTGGCAGCATCGGCGAGTTTCGCGACACCCATCGGGTATCAGACCAACACGCTGGTCTACGGTCCGGGCGGGTACCGGTTCAGCGACTTCCTGCGGATCGGACTGCCGCTCAACCTGCTGATCGGGCTTCTCGCGTCGCTCCTGATCCCATTCATGTGGCCGCTCGGCTGACGAGCAGGTTCGCGGGCAGGTGCACGTGAAACGTGGCCCCCTGTCCCGGCACGGAGGAAAGCGTGATGTGCCCGCCATGGCGCATTGCGATCCGCATTGCGAGGCTGAGACCGATGCCGGAGCCCGCCGTGCTCTGGCCCACCCGGCGGAACGGCTGAAAGATGGCGTCCTGATCCTCGGGAGCGATCCCCGGTCCAGTGTCTTCGATGTCGACCACAATCCACTCCGGATCGTGTCGCGTGCCCTGGCGCACGCGCACAGGGGAGGGCGCGGCATGGACGATCGCGTTCTCCAGAAGGTGGCGAAAGAGCTCTTTGATCATGACCTCATGGGCGACGATGCGTGGCAGCGGCTCGACCGCGATCTCGGCGCCCGTCACCTCGTCATTGAGCGCGCTCCGAACGTCGCGCACCAGCTCCGCGAGGTCGAGAGCGGTGCCGGCATCCGGTCCGACGTCGTCGCGCATCACTTCGGAGAAGAGAAGCGTCTCGCGGAGCTGCCGGCGGATCCGCGCAAGAGCGTCGCGCGCGTCCTGCGCCACGGCATCACGGTTGGCTGGGCTCATCCGCTCGCCGCGTGCGAACGCGTCGAGCACGCCCCCCAGCACATCGAGCGGCTGCTGAAGGCCGTGACTCGCGTTGTATGTGAAGGCCTTGAGCTCCCGATCGGCGCGCTGCAGCTCCGCATTCTTGGCCGCGAGCCGGCGGTTCCGTTGCGTCAGCGCGGCGGCGAGCGCTGTAAGTTCTCGGCCGAGATCTCGCACTTCGCGCGGCCCGTCGGATGGCACCTGCCCTCCGCCCGCTGTGCCTTGCGCAAGCTCTTGGGCATGCTGTGCGAGCGCGCGGATCGGGCGGACCAACGTGATGTGCCCGATCCGAAGGGCAAGGACGAGAATGGCCACGCCGAGAAGCGCCAGCGTGACCACGGAGTTCGCGCGCAGCG
>JBCCWM010000200.1:0-8000 GCA_039193505.1 Pseudomonadota bacterium
AAGGCGCTTCGTCGAAAAGCCGCCGAGCGCACCATCGAGGGCCTCTGCTCCACCATCGGCCGGATCGCCGACGCCTTCACGCCAGACGAGTGCGCCAACCGCTTCAGCGCCTGCGGCTGCGATCCAGACCGGTAGGGGTCCGCTCTAAGGCTCCACCTGAAACTTGGGTTGTGACGGGCGCTGCGATCTGGAGGATCCCGGTCTTCGCGATGGAGATGGAATAGAGGGCGGCGGTCGCCAACGTGTGTGTCGCGATGGCTCAAGCCCTTGGGGCGGGACGAGAGGCGGGAGACGGTCGAGATGGGACATCCGCAGACAGATGTCGACCACCGTGTTGTGCCGGCAGCTGTCGGTCGCCGTGCCGCGTCGGATGCCGTCGATTTGGCGGTCGGGCTTCTGCCACCGTCCCAACGGCGGCACCGTCGAGACCCTGGCCACGATGCGGATTGCTGACCGGTCGGGCACGGAGTCCCGCTCCAACGCCCGCGCCTCGGTGCGGACCCGGTTCGACGTCGCCACTCAAGGGCGTCCTCACGCTGCCCTCGGACGCACGGCCACCCGACGGGGTCTCCACAGCCCACATGATGACCGCGCAGCCCGACCGAGAGGCCCCGAGAAAGTGCCTCGAAACAGCCAGATCCAGTCCAGGGACCGGGGAGAGCACGGTCACCACTGGGCCGGCGCGGAGACGGATCCGCGCCGGCAGAGGTTCTAGGCGATCAGATCGACCTCGAAGGTGCCGAAGATCGAGCCGCTGGCCCCGTCACCGCTGTAGGCTGTGATGGACACCGTCGTGTTGGCGAGAGCATCGTTGTCGCTCGCACTGAAGAGATCACCGCCCCGGTCACCGAAGAGAGCGTAGGGCACGACGTTCTCAACCTGGCTGAACCCATCCGAGGTCTGGAACCGCATCGAGCTGATCCCAGCCTCGTCCTCGGCGATGATCGTGAGATCGGTGCCCGCATAGGCGCTGATGTCGACTGTGCTCCCATCGACGAGCTCGGTGAGAACAGTGTCCGTCTCTGCGTCCGCCAAGTAGACGCTGAACGTCTCGCCGACGCTTGGGGGTGCAGCAGGTGGTGGGGTTGGCGCCGGGCCGCCTGCCGCGCCCTGGGGTGATTGAGGGCTCGATTCGTCCCGGAGAGCCGAGCCCTCGTTCAGTGTGATCCGATCTAGGACGTATCCGTCAGACCGTCCGGTCACTTCGATCCGGTACTGAGTGTTGGCGTCGAGATCGAACTCCGCCTGGTACTTCAGATGGTTTTCATCAAAGGTCGTGCCCCAGCGGAGGTCACGGTCGGCGGAGCCCAGCCCGGTGAAGAGCTTCGTCGGCTCCTTTATGACCTCTCCTGTCTCGACGTTGATGATCGAGATGTAGGCGTCGTTGCCCGTGTCCGTGCGTTCGGCTCCGTTCTGGCCGTTCTCGTAGCGGTCGGAGCCGTTCATCACCGACTTCATGCGACCCGAGTGGAGTGCCAGGAAATAGGTCCCGCCGTCATCGGTCATGAAGTCATAGCTGAGCGTCTCGCCCTCGGGCACACGGCCATAGCTGCTGCGGTTCGCATCCCAGAGCATCGCGGTCTCGCCGTCGACATTGACCTGGCGCCAGTTTCCTTCTGCCTCGGCAGACTCAGCTTCGATGATGATGGTGCCGTTCTGGGCCATGAAGACGTCGCCGGAGGGCGGATCCACCGGGTCCGACGGTGGATCTACAGGGTCCGAAGGCGGATCAACCGGATCCGACGGTGGATCGCCATAGGGCAGATCGTAGAGACCTGAGCCCTCAAAGTAATTCTCCGCCTTCTGCGGCGTCCCGTTCTCGTCGCCCGTCAGCGCATAGAAGAGCATCCCGGCATCCGAGGGGTCGTTGGTCTTGTTGCCTTGCGCCCCCTCCATCGCGGTCCGTGCATCTTGGATGATCGGCTCGTCCGAGCTGTCCATCCAATCCCAGTTCTGGTTGTTGAAGCCCTGGTTGTTGTTGTTGCCGTTGTTCTGGTCGCGGATCTCCACCAGCGTCACGTCCGGGAAGTCGTCGTCGATGTCGCTCCAGGTGCGGGCTTCGGTGACGCCTGGACGGTTCACAACGTCCCGGGTCTCGTTCCAGCCCGAATGCGAGAGGAGGACGAGATTTTCGTGGTACATCGGGTCGGTCTGCTCGAGCGCGCGGTAGACGGCCTCCATCGGTCCGCCCTCGATCAAGAGGACCTTGTCGCCCGAACTCATGATCTCGACGAGGTAATCGGTCGTGCCGTCGATATCGTCTTGGTAGTTGCGCGCGTCGATCCCGAGCGAGCGGGCGAACTCACCCGAGGTCTCAAGCCGCGCCAACTGATTGTTGTTGTTCACTTCCGCGAGGTTGTTGCCGTAGAGGAACGTGGTCTTGTCCTCGATGCCGGCAGCAACGGTCAAAAGCGCGGCCATCGGCACTGCCGCAATGTCATCGGGGTCGTTGTTGTTGCCGTCGAACTCAAAGACGATGTGATCGGCCCAATCCGCGAGGAGGCCTTCGGGCGGTTCTGGATCGTCGGGCGGCGTGGGTGTTCCCTGACCGGCCACATCGAAGGTCACGCTGTCGCTGCCAAGCGACGCGCCGGTGCCGTTGCGGCCTTCGAAAAACTCCACCTCGACCGTGTGGCTGCCCGGCGCGAGGCTTCCGCCGGCGAAGTCGCCGGAGCTGTCGCCAAAGAGCGCATAGGGCACGACATTCTCAGTCTGAACCACGGTGCCGTCGATCGAGAAGACGGCACTGCCGACCTCTGCGTTCGGCGTTGCCACAATTGTGAAATTCGCCCCGTCGATCTCTTCGCCATTTGTGAGATCGGCATCGATCACCTGATCGTTGGCCGGATCGTAGACCGCAAAAGAGATGTCGGCCGCGGTCAGCGGAGCGGTCGCTGCCGAGCCGCCATCGTCAGCGTCGGGGATCGCGAAAGGGCGGCTGAAGCTTCCGACCCTGGTGCCGCCGCCATTGGCGGCATCAAAAATCGCAATGTCGAGGGAATACAAGCCAGCGTTGAGATCGGCGAGCAGCTCCTCCAGCACAAGCATTTCGGCATCGTCAGCGTCGCCGCCGCTCAGCGTCACGGCCGGCGTGCCATCAATGGAGATCACCGCACTCTCATACGGGATGCGGACGTTGAGCATCGCCAGCGCGTTGTTCAGGTAGGAAGTTGCTGCGCCGGGGGCGCTCAATGTCCAAGGCATTTTCCGAACCTCTTTGTCGGCAACGTTGCATTTGTCCGGACTGGACCGATTTGCTACAGGCACGCGCTTCCGCAGCCGGAGCGCTCGCTTTAAAGATGCGCCCCAATTGAGTCGTATCTGAATGTGACGACGTGAACTAACCGCGGCGCCGTTCTGGCAGTGCGCCCAATCAATGTACGTATTGGTTCACAACACACTACGTACGACTTCTTACACACATCAAAGGAGCGGAAATCCGCTGAGCGCAACAGCCCTCAAAGTACATAAAAATAAAGATAATTCTCTGCGTCTCTCCTAAAAATCCATTGAAACCCACAAAGGATCTCGCCCAAGTCTCGTCTTGTGGAGTGGGCGCAACGGTCTGGGCCGGATGGCGCGGCCGCATGGTCCCCTGACAGTCTGCAGGTGCTGTAAGGAGGACGGGGGCAGAGCGTCCGGCGATAGGCGGCGGGGCGGAGGCTCATGCGTCGGTGAGGTCGTCCGTGGGACTTCGGTGCTGCGGAAGGCCAGTTGGACGCCTGATCCGACGCCTTCGGAGATCGCGACGTTGCTCGAGGATGCGAGTTGGCGTTCCACCCGGCTCTGCTGACGGTTTGGGGGCTGTAGGTCTCTGGCGGAACGCGGGCGCTCCCGGCTCAAGACCCGTCCCTTGGTCCCGCCTGCGGGCACTGTCGAACCTATGCCAGTGGTCACTAAGGTGAGTGAGCGAGAGCACCCGCTGCGTTTGGCACTGCTTGGCGGACACAACAGTCGGGCGCGTCTGTGCTCCCCAAAAGGAACGGGTTTGGCGCCCCAAACGGCCGGCGACGTGGTCAAGTGCCGGGGTGGTTGCCGCGATGGCGCGCGCGCCGCACCGGCTTGAGGCGGGCGGCGCAGCTGGGCTCCGGGACTTGTGGCGGGCAAGTCAAAGCCGCACTTGACAGAGCGACGGGGGATAACCTCGCGGGGTTGCGCATCAAGACCAGAACCGGAGAAAGACGCCATTTTTCCAGCACGTGACCTCGACCCCGTTAGAGCGCCGCGTTGGGGTGCAACCGGCTGATGATGACGGTCGCGGCATGCGCCAGAAGAGGACAGCGGCCGGCGTCCCGAAGATGGTTGCGAACTTTGAGAACCGCCAGCGCGGATGTCCGTGGGTCCGTCGAGCCGCGCCTTGCCATTTCTCAAGCTTTGCGATGCGCGGGAGCGCCGACGCACTCAGCGATGTCGCGTCGGCGCGCGACATCCTGTCCCCGGGACCGAGCTCGGTCACACACCTCACCGCAGCACACAAAAATGGCGCCCGACACTCCCCATGTGCGGTGCGAGCAAGGGGCCGCGGCAAGCGCGGGGCTCGGATTTGCGCTGGGAGAAGGCGTAGTTTGCCCAGGCCCTGAGTGGCGCACCGTCCCCCACCCGATCCATAAGACCGGGGCTGGCGACCGCAGCGAAGCATCGGGACGCAAACCGTAGTATGGGATCGCGCACCCTCGCGGCGATCGGCGACACACGAGGGCCTTGCGCGGCGCTCTTTTTGGGCAATACCGGACGTTGTCAGGCCCCTCGGCCTCTGATCCTCAGCCCGAAAGAAGATGCGGCAGCCAGAGGGCGAGGCCTGGCGCGGCGACGAGAAGGGCAACGCGGATCAGCTCCGCGCCGAAGAACGGCAGCACACCGAGAAACGTCTCCGCCATGGGCGTGTCTTTGGCGAGAGCGGAGATCACAAAGACATTCATGCCGACAGGGGGTGTGATCAAACCGAGCTCCACCACCACGAGCGCGATGATCCCGAACCAGATCTTCAAGTCTTCCGTGGACATGCCGAAGCCCGCGCCTTCGGCTCCCTGGTAGAGCCCGCCATTGAGCTCCACGAGGACTGGCCAGAAGAACGGGATCACGAGGAGGATCATGCTGAGGCTGTCCATCAGGCAGCCGAGGAGGATGAGCGCGACGAGGAGGAGGAGGAGAACGGTGATCGGCGTCAGGCCGGAGGCGAGGATCCACTCTGCGCTCGCCTGCGGCAGCCCGATGCGGCTCATGTAGATCTTCATGAGCTCCGCGCCGAGGAGGATCAGGTAGATCATCGCCGTCGTCCCCGCGGTCTCCTTCAGCGCAGCGATCAGCCCTGCGCCTCGGATCTGACCGGTCAGCGCGCCGTAAAGGCCGACGAGTGCGACGCCCACGGCCGCCGCCGGTGTCGGGTTGTAGAGACCCGCATAGATGCCGCCGAGAACGAGGCCGAAAATCCCGAGGACGGGGATGAGGCCGAGGCTCGCCGCCCGACGCTCGGCCGCATCGACGCCAGCGTGGCGCGGCCCGGCCTCGGGCTTCACGGCCACGTAGACCGCTATGGTCAGGAGGAAGAGAACAACCGCGAGAAGGCCCGGCACCAGGGCCGCGGCGAACATCGTCACAACGTTCGCCTCGACGATAATGGCGTAGATGATCAGCACGACCGAGGGTGGGATCAGAATGCCGAGGACGCCCCCCGCGGCGAGCGCGCCGGTGGCCAGCGCGCCCGAATAGCCGTAGCGCGCAAGCTCCGGCAGCGCCACGCGGCCCATGGTCGAGGCCGTCGCGAGGGAGGAGCCGCAGACCGCCCCAAAGCCCGCCGATCCCGCAATCGCGGCCATCGCCGTGCCGCCGCGCATCCCGCCGAGCCAGGCGTTGGCCCCCCGAAAGAGCGCCTGGCTGAGACCTGCACGGGCCGCAAGCGCGCCCATCAGGACAAACATCGGAACAACGGAGAGGTCGTAGATCGAGAACTGGCCATAGGCGAGGGTCTTCAACTGGCTCAGGACCAGCACGGGTCCGTTGACGAGCGCAATGCCGGTCCCGCCGACCAGGATCATGGCGTAGGCGATCGGCATGCGGATCGCGATCAGCGCCACGAGCACGGCGAGTGAGACAAGGCCAAGCGTGACCGGATCGCTCATCCGCGCACGGCCCTCAGGGCCTCGACCAGGCTGACGAGCGAGGCGATGGCCAGCAAAACGAGGGAGATCAGGATTGGCGCAAAGGCCCACCAGATCGGCAGCTGCAGGATTGTCGTCGTCGTCCCGTAGGTTCGCTGGTCGAGGAGGCCGAGCGACATGCGCCAGAGGAGAAGGCCCGCAAAGAGTGTCGCGACAACGGCGGCAAGCGTCGACATGAGCGCCACCATGCGCGGCCCCGCGCGAGAGGTGAATATGTCGGCGGTGACGTTCTGGCCAGTCAATTGCGCAAAGGGCAGGAACGAGAACGCGGCGACGGCAACGCCCATCTCCGTCAGCTCAAAGTCCCCCGGAAACGGGCGCCAGAGGACCCCGCCGAGGACCGACGCCACATTGAGCGCCACCAGCAACAGAAGAAGGGCGCCCCCGAGGAGCGCCCAAATCAGGACCACCGCTGCGACCGCACCGGCAATCCCGGTGCGGCCGAGGGTCAATGCATCGCGGGTTGGTCTAACTTGCGTCCCCTGCAATCAGCGCCCGCGCACGGTCCACAAGACCGGCGCCGTCGATCCCCTTGGCGGCCACCTCTTCGACCCAACGGTCCACGACCGGCGCAAGGAGGGCGCGGAACGCCTCGGTCTCTGCGTCGGTGAGCGTGATGTGCGTGTTGCCCGCATCAACGGCAAGACCGATGCCGAAATCGTCGCTTGCACGCCAGATCTCGCCGACCTCGCCCCACCACTCACGGCCCGAGGCTTCGCGGAATGCAGCCTGGATGTCCTCAGGCAGGCTGTCCCAGCGCGCCTGGTTCATCGAGACCTGGAAGCTTGCAGTGCCAAAGCGGCCCCGGTCGGCCATCTCGATCTGGTACTCGGTCTGATCCTGGATCTTGAGGGGCGGGATGATCTCCCACGGGATCAGGGCACCGTCCACGACCCCTTTCTGGAGCGCGGGCGGCAGCTCGGGCACCGGCATGGCGACGGGGGAGGCGTCGAGCGCCTCAATGATCCAAGCGCCGGTCCGTGACGGAATGCGGAGTTTTGCACCGGCAACATCCTCGGGCGTGCGCACTGCGCGGTCGCGCATCTGCAGCGCCTGGCCCGCATGGACGTGCAGGAACATGACCTCCAGCCCCTGGAAGTCCTCCTGGAGCGTGTCCTCGAACATGTCGTACATGGCGAGGTTGGCGGCTGTCGGGTCGTTCTCAAAGACGGTGGGCAGCTCGAACACTTCGGTCCTTGGGAAGAGGCCCGGCGTGTACCCGTTGACCGTCCAAACCAGATCCACAACGCCGTCCCGCGCTTGCTGGACCAGCTCCGGCGGCCGTCCGCCGAGCGTCATGGACGGGAAAATCTCAATCTCGACACGGCCTCCGGACGCTTCCTTAACGCGCTCAGCCCACGGCGCGAGCATCTTGGAATGCGCTGGCGCGGCCGGGCTCAGGAAGTGGTGGAGCTTGAACGCAAACTCTTGGGCGGCGGCCGCCCCCACAACAAGGTGCAGGGCGGCAAGTCCGCCGAATATCGATCGGAACATATGATCCTCCGTCGGTATGGTCGGGTCGCATATTCGCATTTCCCGAGATGATGCGTCGAGTCGTAGCCCCTCCGCTGCGGATGCGCTAGCGTACATGGGGATACAGATCTCAGTCTTGTGATGTTTTTTGGGTTCCGATATGCCCGCTGAGCTTGTGTTGAGCACCAATCAAGATCCAGAGGCGGCCCTTTGATCCACGAACTCCACCATCGCGATTTGCCGCCGGATTTGGATCTCGGTAAAGTTGTGGCTGTCGACTGCGAGGCAATGGGGCTGCAGACGCATCGTGATCGTTTGTGCGTGGTCCAGCTCTCGTCAGGCGATGGCAAAGCGCATCTTGTCCAGGTC
>JBCCWM010000201.1:0-7952 GCA_039193505.1 Pseudomonadota bacterium
GCATGGGCCGAGGAATAGTGCTTGTCGGAATCACCTGAAGCTGTTTAGCCTGAATTCAAGAGCCCACCACGAGAGGGCCGGAGCAGCAAGGCAAGGTGCAGGCGGTGCGGTCATCCGAAGCGCAAGTCAAAGCGGTGTGCCGAGAGGCACCGCCGCTTAAAGTCAGAGGGCGGTTCCTCACCGCGGTCGTGGTGCCCGTTGTCGGGCCGGCCGATGGGACATTTGTCGGCGACTTGGATCGGATGCTCGAGCAATCGCCACACTTCCTGGTGAACGCCCCACTGGTTCTCGATCTCGAACGCGCTGACGGCCTCGCCACCAAGGGCGCGTTTGCGGCCCTTCTGTCCATGCTGCGGGACCGTCGCCTGACACCGATTGGGATCGAAGGGGGGCAGGGCGATCAGCAAGCCGCCGCAGCGGCCCACGGCCTGCCGCAGCTCTCGGCGGGGCGCGAGACACCGCTTGAACGTCGCCCTAGAGCCGTGGCCCCTCCGCCGCCCGCACCTGCACAGGGCCAAGCCGGACGCCTGATCACGGAGCCTGTCCGCTCCGGCCAACGCGTCATGGCCGACGGGGATCTCGTTGTGATGGCGCCCGTCAGCTCGGGCGCCGAACTGATCGCCGAGGGCCATATCCACGTCCACGGAGCGCTCCGCGGACGCGCGCTCGCCGGGGTGAGCGGCGACACAAGCGCCCGGATTTTCTGCCAGAGCCTCGAGGCGGAGCTCATCGCGATCGCAGGGCTCTACAAGACGAGCGACGACCTCGACCCCGCCTATGCGAAGCGCCGCGTGCAGGTCCGTCTCGAGGATGAGACGCTCCGCATCGATGCGCTCAAGTGACCCAAAGAGAGGAGGGTGATTTGGCCAAGATCATTGTAGTGACGTCCGGCAAGGGCGGCGTTGGCAAGACGACCACAACGGCGGCCATCGGCGCCGGCCTCGCGATGCGCGGCCTGAAGACCGTGGTGATCGACTTCGACGTGGGCCTCCGCAACCTCGACGTGGTGCTCGGATGCGAGCGGCGCGTGGTCTTCGATTTCATTAACGTGATCCAGGGTGAGGCCCGGCTTGGCCAGGCGCTGATCCAGGACCGCCGGCTCGAGAATCTGTCGGTGCTGGCGGCAAGCCAGACCCGGGACAAAGACGCCCTGACGGAGGAGGGTGTGGGCAAAGTGCTCGACGAGCTCGGAGAGCAGTTCGACTACATCCTTTGCGACAGCCCGGCGGGGATTGAGCGGGGCGCGCATCTGGCGATGTACTACGCCGATGAGGCGATTGTCGTGACGAACCCCGAGGTCTCCTCCGTGCGTGACAGCGACAGGGTGCTTGGACTTCTCAACTCCAAATCGCGCCGCGCCGAGAAGGGCGACCGTGCGATCACGCCCCATCTCCTTCTGACCCGCGCCGATGAAGCGCGTGTGGCGAGCGGCGAGATGATGAAGATCAGCGATGTGGAGGACATCCTCTCGATCCCGCTCCTCGGCGTCATTCCGGAGAGCAAGGCGGTGCTCCGCGCGTCGAATGTCGGCATGCCTGTCATCCTCGATGAAAAGTCGGCCGCCGCGCAGGCCTATCGCGACGCGGTCTCCCGCCTCGTGGGCGAGCAGATCGAGGTCCGCCTCCGGCCCGAGCGTGCCGGGATCTTCCAGCGGATGTTCGGGCGGGTGGCCTGACGATGTTTCGGTTCTTTCGTCGCGAACCTCAGTCGAACTCGGCCGACACGGCCAAGGATCGGCTGCGCATCCTGCTGGCGCATGAGCGCAAGGCCCGGGTGAGCCTCGAGGTGCTCCCGCTTCTCCAGCGCGACATCATGGAGGCGATCGAAAAGCGGCTCGAGGTCGGCCGCGACAGCGTCGACATCCGAATTGCGCGGGCAGAGGATCTTTCGACGCTCGAGATCAACATCGAGCTGCCGAACGCAAACGCAATGGTGGCCTGAGACGGCCGCGACAGATCTTCGCCTGACCGGGGGCCGCGTGCTCGGCCCCCAGGGGCTTGAGACGCGCACTCTGGCGCTTTCGGGCGGGCGTATCGCCGAGACAGGCGACGCCCGCCCGATCCATGTCGACGGGCTCTGGGTGATGCCAGGGATCGTTGATCTCCATGGCGACGGGTTCGAGCGGAGCCTCGCACCCCGCCGCGGTCTTGTCACCGACCTCAGCCACGGTCTCGCGTCGGTCGAGCTGGAGCTTGCGGCGGCCGGGATCACGACCGCCTGGCTGGCTCAGTTTTGGTCGTGGGAGGGCGGCATGCGGGGGCCCGACTTCGCCCGCAGGCTCGCCACAGCGCTCCACGCGCTCAAACCGGATCTGCGTCTTGATCTCCGGCTGCAGCTGCGGCTCGAACGGGCGATGCTCGACGACTACCGCGCGGTCGCGGATCTCGTGAGGGGGCAGGGCATCGACTACGTGGTCTTCAACGATCACCTGCCCCATGAACGCCTTGCGTCGGGGCAGAGCCCGCTGCGCCTCGCTGGCGGCGCCTTGAAAGCAGGGAGGTCGCCAGAGGCCCATCTCGCGCTGATGCAGGCGCTCGCGGCCCGGCGAAACCAGGTCCCGCCCGCGCTGGGCCGGCTGGTCCAGGACCTCGGACCCATTGCGTTCGGCTCCCATGACGACGCGGATGCTGAGGCGCGCGCTCTCTGGGGCGATCTCGGTCTCAGGATCGCTGAGTTTCCGACGTCGCGCAGTGCAGCCGAGGCGGCAAAGGCGCGGGGTGACCCCGTGATCCTCGGGGCACCAAACGTCGTGCGCGGGGGGAGCCATGCGCGAGGCGGGATGGTGGCGCAAGACATGCTGGACGACCGCCTCGTCGACGCGCTCGCATCAGACTATCACTACCCCTCCCTCCTCGCGGCGACCTTCGGTCTTGTCGACCGCGGCATGGCCGTTGCGGCTGCCTGGGCGCTGATCTCGGACGGTCCCGCTCGGATCATGGGGCTCTCGGACCGCGGAGGGCTTTGGCCGGGCGCGCGGGCAGACGTCATCCTGGTCGACCCGATCCGACGTCGTGTTGTCGGAACCTTTGCGGCGGGGCGCCCAGTCTTCGCCGCGGGCGCCTTTGCGGAGGCACTGATCGCCGCCTAGCCGCGTCGCGCGCGGGGACAAACCAGATGCGCCGCGGAACTCGGCGGCACTCAAGCTGTTCCTAGTGGAGAGCGCTGGGGGCCCCGACCCGTTGCCGAACGTGGGTTTCCGCGCTTTGGGCTGCTCACAGCCGAAGGCGCCGCCGACCTTGTCACGACGTGGCACTCAAGTCAGTTGGTCAAGCCATCCATCTCGGCCACCAAATCGGACAACCGACCGGCCACGCGGGCGCGCCCGCACAACGTCAAACAGGTCCCCTCGGCGTCAGACCCGCCGCATCGACCCGTGGCCGGCCCTTCATTGCGTGGCGTGCCGACCCCTCTGCCGCCCCACGCGCAGCGTCCCTGAACCCCCGGGGGCTGTGCTCCCCGCAGGGGGCGCGAGCGACACGGTTGAGAGATGCGAGGGACCGCCCTCCTATCTGTGCGGCGGCGCCGCCGCGTGCCAGCGGCGGAACGGACCGCCCGTCGGCGCCAAGATCGTGTCGATCAACGCGACAACCGCCGCTGGTTCCGCCGAGGAAAAGAGCTGGTCGAACGCTGTGAGATAGGTCTCTGCCAGCGCCGGTTCCTCCACCCGGAGAAACTGCGGTATCGCCTTTGACTTTGCCGTCCAAAGGCCACGGCACCGCCGGTGGTGCGCGAGCAAGACCTCGTAGAGCGTGGCGCCGAGGGCGCGGATGCGGCGCGGATCGCTGTCGCCTCTCAGGTCGTCGCGGAGATCGGTCAGCAGGTACCGCGACCGATCGACCTCATCGGGCGACCAGGGTGCGGGCCCGGCCGCCAGGTTTTCCGCTGCCGCTGCCTTCGCGCGCGCAACGATCGGTCCATCATGCAGAACGATTGCCTCCGTAACCATCGATGCGAGGACCGGAACACCGCGGTCCCGATCTTTCCCGAAAAACACCTCAAGGCTGTCGAGGTCGTGGACGAAGGTCTCGACGAGGCGGGACTCGGTCAGAGTCTCGCGCCATGCCCGCTCGAGCCGAGGGTAAAGGATGACGAGGTCGAGATCCGACGTCTCCGTTCCCTCGCCGCGTGCGAGCGAGCCGGCCCAGAGCGCGCCCTCCGACTCCGGGTGGAGGGCGCTAACAACGCTGAGCGCCAAGGCGAGATGCCCGTCCTGAGACGGATCGGGGGGCATGGTATCGGCTTGACCAATTCGACCCATCGGCTTCCGGCTCTGGCCCCTTTCGGAGTTGTTGCTGCGGCAGGCAACTGTCCTGCGACCGAGCGGTTTTGGTCAATGGGGTGATCGTTCGAGGAGCAGGTTCGTGCTTCCGTCGCCGCCCGGCAAACCACCGGGGGGACGCGTCCGGGTGGCTCTTTGGCGTTGTCTGGGGCGACAAGCGGTGTGGGACAAGCCGAACCCGATCCCTGCCTGCGTCCCTGCGCAGGACACCCCCCGGAGATCGACGAGGTCACCGGGGTGGCATACTTGGACGGCCACTGCCGCAGAGCACGCCTCGGCGCTGGCCTGTCCGAAGGTGGGCGGCCTGTTGCCTACTCCGCTGTCACGGATAGGGTGAGCTGTGTCTAAGTGCGCAGGACTGCCTTTAGCTCGCCTCTTGATTGTCGGCTGATGCTTGCCTCTGCAGCTCTCGGTATACCGCCGACCTTCCCAGATTGACCTGTCGTGCAGCCTTGGTGAGGCCGAGGCCGGACCCGACCAGCCGAAGGGCTGCCTCGATTCTCTCCTGATCCAGTGGTGGCCGCCCCGGTCGCTTTCCTTTCGCCTCCGCCGCGGCGATGCCCTCGCAGGTGCGGGCACCGATCAGGCGCCTTTCAAAATGGGCGATGGCACCGAAGACGTGGAACACGAGCTCCCAGGCGGCTGATGTGGTTTACATCTTCTCCTCGAGGCTGATCAGGCCGGTATCCTGCGCGTTCAGCTGATCGACGATATCGAACAGTTCCTTCAGCGACCGCCCCAACCGATCCAGCCGGATGTCGGCGAGCGTATCGCCGGGGCGAGCCTCTTTCATCAACGCAGTCAGACCAGGACGGTCGAACGTCTTGCCCGAGACCACATCGGTGAACATGCGCACAGCACCGATGTCTTCGAGCCGGGAGACCTGGCCGAAGAGATTCTGGTCAGCGGTCGAGACCCGCGCCTAACCCAGAATGTCACGCCGTCTTGTCACTTGCCGCGTCTCCGAACCGGTCGGTCTTTGGACGATGCCCGCCCTTCTGCAACGGGTGAGCGCAGATCCGTCCAAAAAATACATCTCCAAAACCGCAATGGCAGCAAACTGTTTGTGGATATCCCCATCGTTTTGACAGGGACCTTCCAGACATGACCCCTCGCACCATGCTGACGGCTCGTCAGCGCGCGGCGCTGTTCGCCTTGCCGGGCGATCACTCCCGCATCTCGCAGCATTGCGTCTTCAGCGAAACCGATCTGGCGGCGATCCGAAGGCGCCGGCGGCCGCGCAACCGGTTGGGCTTTGCTCTGCAGCTCTGTGCCTTCCGATGGCCGGGACGTCTGATCGATCCTGGGGAAAACATCCCGAACGCCATGTTCGCTTTCGTCGCGGAGCAGATCGGCGCCAGTGCAGATGACATCGCGCATTACGCTGCTCGAGATGTGGCACAGTATCAGCACTCTGCCGCACCTCAACAGATCTTCGGCTTCCGCCCGTTTGAGGGACAGGCGCGCAGCGAGATCTGCGCATGGCTGACAGCGCGTTGGGGAAGCGCCTGCGAATGCACGTCTGGTCGGAGATTTTCAGGCTGAATGCCGTACGCGCCGTGTCATTGTCCCTAGGCCGCCTCTGATTGAAAGGCTTTGCGCCGATGCAATGGTCGTCGCTGAGGAAGACGCTATCACGACGATTGCGGGCGGTCTGGACCTACGCCATCGGAACCGGCTGATGACGTTCCTTTAGGAAACATGTCAATCGAACGAGAGCCGGTTCATCTGGGTCCGCCGTCTGGACGCGGGTGGTCATCCGGCTGACATGCACCGGTTGCTTGACCGGCTCGAGACCGTCGAGGGATTGGGCTTTCCAGATACGCTACTTGAGAACATCCCACGTGCTCAATGCGGCCGGCTGCTTGGTCAGGGGAGAACGCCAGTTCACGACACCGTTGCGGCGACTGCGTCCTGAGCGACGCCTCGCCACTCTTGCCGTGTGCTTGTCAGCCCGGCGGGCAAAGGCCGCCGACGCGCTGATCGACACCAATGACAGGATCTTGGGGAAGATCTGGCGCGAGGCGGCGCGGCAGCGGGACGAACTCTTGCGGGAAGCAAGGCTCAGCGCGAGCGAGACCCTGAATGGTCTGGGGCGGATTGGTCGCCAGATCCTCTTGCAGCAGGACGGTACACCAGAGCATGATCTATCCGACATCAATCTGGAGTATTTCTCTGCCCTGGTCACCCGTGCCGAGAGCTTGACGGGACGCCTTGCCACCGACCCTATCGACAATGTCACCCTGGGCCATCCACGATTGCGCCGGTACATGCGCCGGTTCCTGGGATCGCTGGATTGGGAAGGCTCAACAGCAACCGGGCAGTTGCTCGAAGCCATCCGGGTCGCGATGGAGCCTCACAGCGGACGGCTTTGCCGACCGGCTTTCTGGCCACGACATGGCGAGACAAGGCGCGCGCTGGAACTGATGACGGGGAGGTGGCGCCGATGTTCGGGCTGCGCCATGCGTTGAGATCCGGCGATGTCTGGATCCGGTACAGCACTCGCTACGCCGAGGTCGAGCGCCAGTTGCTGCCTGCAGAACAAGTGCCATCGATAGATCTTGCAATCCCCCTGTACCCGGAGAGCTGGCTGGCGGATCGGCGCCGGGCGATACCTCATCGTCTTGCCGTCCAGGAGGATGGTGCGAATGCAGGCCAGATCCCCAAGTCGAGTTAACAGGCTGTAAACTCGTGCTGCAAAGGCAAGGCGGCGCGGTCCTCGATGAGGCCGAGGCACTCGTGACAAAGATTTACAGCCGCATGCCCAGCATCAGCATCACCGATCTCATGTTTACAGTCGATGAAGCCGCCGGGTTCACAGATCCCTTCAGTGATCTGCGCAAAGGGAGCCCCCCGGTCGATCGCCGCGCCCTCCTGTCCGTCCTGCTGGCGGATGGGATCAATATCGGTCTCCGGAAAATGGCCGATGCCTGTCCGGAGCCGTCCTGTTGGGAGCTTGTCCGCACCGCCACATGGGCCATGTCCGGTCAGAAACTTATGATCGCGCACTCGCCATACTGGTCGATGCGCAATCGGCATTGCCATTTGCCGCCCATTGGGGCCGAGGACAGACAGCATCCTCCGATGGCCAGCATTTCCGGATGGGGGCGACTGGCGAAGCCATGAATGTCGTCAACGCAAAGTACGGCTCCCAACCCGGCATGTTCGCCTACACTCATGTTTCCGATCAGTATGCACCGTTCCATGTCCAGCGTATCGGTGGCACCACACATGAGGCCCCGTTCGTGCTGGACGGACTACCGATCCATGACAGCGGATTGAAAATCACGGAGCAGTTCACTGACACCGATGGCTTCACTGACCATGTCTTCGCTGCCTGCAGCTTCCTGGGCTGTCGGTTCGCCCGGCGCATCCGTGGCCTTGCAGACCACAAGCTATACCTGTTCGAGCCTGATGCCTGTCCGGAACTGCTGCGTCCCAAAATCGGCGGCAAGGCAAACGAGAAAATCATCCGCAATGTCTGGCCTGACATGGTCCGCGCCACGGCATCCATGAAAGCGCGAACCATCGTCCCTAGGGTCAGGACCCATTGATTGGGTCTCAGACTTCTGATTCAGTGCTCGAAAACGAGCGGTGACATGAGCAACCTTTTCTGGCTGACGAACGCGCAGATGGCGCGTCTTGAGCCCTACTTCCCAAAGTCCCACGGCAA
>JBCCWM010000202.1:0-7918 GCA_039193505.1 Pseudomonadota bacterium
CCCGTTTCCTCGTCGGTTTGTGCAAGGACCGCGGGCGTGACTGCGATCCAAAGAGCCAGAGTTCCAAGTATAAGACGCAACATGTCGAACATTCCCATCGTGTTTACCGCATACTAGCACATCTTCTTCGCTGCGGTCACGGCCCCTCGGCACGCCAGAGACAGGTCGCGCCGACGAGCGTTCGGACCTCGCGCAGCCGGTGGCGGGCCGCAAGCGCCTCGAACGCCGCCGGATCCTCCGCGCCGGCTCGCGCCGCTGCAAAGCCATGACGACCGAAGAGCGGCAGCAGCTCAAGGGTTTCGACCAGGAGGAGGAGTCGCGCAAACGGGGATGCGTGATGCGCGGCAAAGAGCCTGCCGAGGGCCGGCAATGTACCGCGCGTGTTGACGGTGGGGATCAGGACGCCCAGAACCGGCAGGCTCTCCGGCGCCGGATGCCAGGCGATCCGGCTGAGCGGCACTGGGAGCGGTGGCAAGCCCGTTGGAGGGGCCACGGCCTTGGCAGGACGCCGGGGCGGCACATGCGGAGGTCGAACGCTGAGCGCATCAAGGTCTCGGGTGAGGGCTGCATAGGCATCGGCCGCCTGGCGCGCTAGCTCCGCCTCTCGTGCAGGGTCGGGACGTCCTTCCACTAGAGCGGCTCCCGCATTGCATAACTTCTGGATGTCATGGATCGCCCTAACCGGTCAGGAGGCGTTGGATCTCTTCCGCCATCTCGTCCGCACCATCCCGGCCGCGGTCCGGACGAGGGGCTTTCGCCCGCGAAGATACCCTTTCGAGGAAGCGCATCAGCGTGGTCTGCGCCGCGTCAGGCGAGGCAGCGGAGATCGTGTCCGCCCACCCCTCCGCCGCCGCATGCGCAGCGCGCGCGGCTTGATCGTCGAGCGCTGCGGCCTGACGCGGTGCAAAGAGGACGGGGACGTCGGTCAAAAGGAGCGCTTCGTGATAGCTGTTGTATCCCGCCGCAGTGATGATACCGTCGTAGCCGCCCAACGCGGGCGCGACGGGATAGGTTTCCAGGAGCGTCACATGCGCCTCGGCCCAGTCCGGCGGGGCGGCGAGCGGCGAGACCAGCCAAGTGAGGCGCACGCCCCGCTCTTGAGCCGCGGATCTGATCATCCGACTGAGTGCAGCGTGATCGGCGAAGGTCTCCGCGCCGAGGTTGACCAGGCATTGGGGACGCCGGAACGGCCGCCAAGCCTGCGCAGTGCGCGCCGCAGCCCGGGACAGAACGACGGGTGCCGTCTGAACGGTGCGGGCCAGGCCGCTCGGGGCATGCTCTCCCTTGGTTGCACCACTGTCGCGCGCGCCAGCGAGCTCTCCGGGTTCGAGCACCAGCTCCGCATGCTGCGCGGTCTCGAGTGCGTCGAGGTTCTGGCCTGGCTGCCACATCGCCCGTCGGACGAGAACCAACCGGGCCCGCCCCGCCCCGGGCGCGCGGAGCGCGGCCGCCAGCCAGGGCGGCACGCGGGCGGCATCGTGGAGAACGGCCGCGACGTCATGCGCCGCGAGATAAGCCCCGAGAGCGGACGCCTCCCAAAGGGCCCAAAGCGCCGGATCGGCGCCGAGGGCGGCTGCCGTCGGGCGGATCTGCACGGGATGCCCCGCATCTTCTATCAGACCAGCGGCCTGTGAGTGGCACCAGAATTCCGCCTCAAGCTCCATCCGGGCGGACAGCCGATCGACAATTGCAAGCAGCCGGGTGAGGTGGCCGAGGCCCACACCGTTTGGAACCACTGCGAGGACCCGGATCGGGCCCGTCTCAGACGGTGCGGGCTCGGCTTCAGCCGCCATGTATTCGGTGACATCTTGGGCGTCCAAAGGAGCAGATCGCGCGGCCTGCAACGTCGCTCGATCCCGCAGCCGGCGCCAGTGGAGCGCATCGTCGTCGAACTGCGCTCCGGTCGAGGGCACATGAATGCGCGCTTCCTCCAGCTGCCAGATCGCGTCCAGACGCGGCCCCATCGGTCGGGGGAGCGGCGGCAGAGTCTCAACCGGACGAGCGACCCTGCCCGAAAGTGCCTCCGCGGCCATCTGCGTTAACGCATAGAGCGTCGGCCCGTCCTGGCCGAGGCATTGCGCCACAATGTCCAGACCTGCGGCGTGCGCCTCCTCGCTCTCGCCTGGTCGCACTCGGCGCAAGAGAACACTCTGGACCGGCGTGTCTCCGCCGATACCGGAGAGAAAGCTCTCCTGCGATGATGCGACCGGTCCGGCAATGGCGGGGTTGCCGGCAAGAAGCTGCGGCATCGGATCATGCGGTGCGCTTGCCCGCGGCCCTCTCACCGCCATGCTGCCCGGGGCCGGGAACGCTTGGTCCGGGTCCAGCCTCTTGGATGGTCCCGGCGCAACATTGGCGCAGGACCCGAGATCCCCAGTCCCTTTCTGTTGCCCCCAAGATCCTCGGCCCGCATCATCCCTGTCCCCGATGCCCGCCGTAGAGGGTCTTGATCGAGGCGCTGAGCGCATCGAGGGAAAAGCGGGCCTCCACTGCGCGCCGGCGTGCGGCATTCGCGCCGGTCCGGCGCGTCTCGGGCCACCAGGCGCCGATCCGCTCCGCCGCCTCGTCCGGACCGATCTCCTCGGGCAGAAGGAGGCCCGTGCCGAGGCCCTCGGGCGCCAGCGCATCCGAGACGCCGCCGACATCGCACGCGGCCACAGGCAGGCCGAGCGCTTGGGCCTCGAGGACAACATTGGGCGTGCCCTCCACCCGCGACATCAGGAGGAGCATGTCGATCCCGGCATAAATCTCCTCGGGCCGGCTCAGATGAGCGGCGTGGTCGAGAGGCGCGAGACCCAGCGCCTCGGCCATCCGGAATACGTCGGCTTCGAAGGGTCCATTGCCGACCAGTCTCGGCTGAACCGAGGGGCCGAGATGGTTGCGGAGCGCGGCGACCGTCCGCAGCCAGAGCTCGGGCCGCTTGTTTGCAGCCAAACGGAACACGCCCCCCACCACAAGCCCGCGACGGAGCCGGAGGGCCGGGGCGCGGCGGAGGGGCAGCGCGCTCATGTCGAGACCGTTGCGGAGTTCCCGGACGGAACCGGGCTCGAGCGCGAGCCAGGTCTCATAGTCCTGCGCTGCCGGCGTGGCATTGGCCGTCAGGACCACATTGGGTCGGGCGGCAAGATGGGCGTAAAGCGCGCGCGCGTAGCCGGTCCGGTCGCCGCGACGTGCGGGCTGCATGTTGCGCGCGCTCATGACAACGCGCGGTGTGCCGAGAAGAAGACCCGCAAACCCAGCGGCAAGTCCCGCACGATCCTGCCAACCATGAAGCACGCGCGGCTTCAACGCCGCAGCGATCGGCAACAGGGCGGCGAGATCGCCCCGCAAGGGCTCCGGAAGGCTCGAAATCAGCGCGGAGGTGTGTGGCCCGAGCGGCGCGGCATGCCCCCGCAGGTTGTGAAGCGTGAGGCCGAGACGTTCGAGCCCAGGCCGAAAATGGTCGTGCCCGCGATCCGGAAGAAGCGAAAAGACCGCAGCGTGGAGCCGCTCAACCGTCAGGCCCGTGGCCAGGATCGCTTCGGCGAGAACGGTGAACTGGCGCTCCGCCCCGCCCGCCGCGAGCGTTGCGTTGACGATGAGGATGGGCCCATCCGGTCCGGCCGGCGGCCCGAGCTCCTCGCGGATCCGCGCGAGCACCTCGGGCGGCAGGGGCAACAGCATGTCCGGCGTCTTCAGCGCCATCGCCCGGGCCAGCGGGGCTGTCGCCAGCGCCGTCCGCTCGCGCGGCACCATCATGGCGTCGAGGGCCGTCTCCACCACCTCGGGCAACGTGACCCCGCGCGCCCCGATCCAGGCCAGCGCGCCGATCCGACCGCGTATGGACAACCACTCCACGAGGGCACGGCCGGTCTCTGCGCCGATGCCCCGCTCGGCCGCAGCGGCGATCTCGGTCTCGATCATCCGGTCGAGGCCAAAGGTCTCAGCGAGAATCAAACGCTGCAGGAGACTGACATCCTTGCGCAGGATCTTTGCGGCCGCTTGCCGCGCCGCATCCTGGTCTTCGAGGCGAACGTAGAGGCGGATCTCCTCCAGCATGGCCGTCACGGCCAGGTCTGGACGGGCCATGCGCAGGGCGGCCCATGTCCCGAGCGCGTCGCGCGGCCGCCCGAGCGCATCCTCGAGCCGCGCGAGGCGCGCGGTCAGCCGCGGCTCGTCGGGGAAGAGCGCGCGCGCCTTCGTCGCCAGATCGAGCCCCTTGCGCAGCTCACCCGCAGCGCGGAGGGCATCGACCGCCAGAACGGACAAGCGAGGGCTGTCGAGCGCGCCCGGCACAGCAAGCTCAGCGACCCGCCCGGGCGCCGTGCCGGCGAGCGCTTCGGCCAGAAGGAGGCGCGCCTCAACATCCTCAGGCGCCGCGCCGAAGCTTTCTTCGATCACGACCGCGGCCTCGCCGGGTCGCCCGGCCGCGAGCGCGTCTCGGGCGAGGTCGAGCGCGAGGTCGAGGGACCGCAATCCGGCCATCCAGAGCGCCCGCGCGATCTCTGCGGCCAGCGCTTCGGCCCCCGCTGCGCGGGCGGTGTTCGCCAGACGTTCCCACAGCGCAGGCGCGTCCTCGGGCGACAGCCCGGCCCCGATCAGCGCGCGATAGGCGGCATCGGGGTCGTTCGCGTCAAGACTGGCGAGGATGCGCGCATGCGCTTGATGCACAACCAGACCGTGCTCATAGTGCGTGCCGATCGGGAACGCGTTCAAAAAGGATCGGAGTGAGCATGCCGCCGGAAACGACGGAGCGCAAGTCACCGGAGGCGCCGCCACGCATGGTCGCCGCAACGGACGTGGCCCGCGTCGCGGCCGCGGCAGCGGCGATGCCCGAGGGCGCCGTCGCGGTGGAGTTCGGCCCGTGGCTCGGCGGGCTTAGCATCGAGATGGCGGGACGGGCCAAACTTCATGTGGTCGACCGTTTCATCTGGACTGAGGATCACGCCAAGAGGGTTCCGGATCTCGCCGCTCCGGGCGAGAGCTTTCGTCCCGAGTTTGAGCGGACGCTCGCCGATCATGGCCTCACGGCCGAGATCCATGAGACGGCGTTCGAGGACTTCGCCTGGACCGGCGGCGAGATCGCGATGGTTGTGATCGATGGGCCTAAAAAGGCGCGGGACCTCGCGCCGTGCTTGCAGGCGATTTCCGGGAGCCTCTCGAGAACTGCACAAATTCTGATCAAGAATGCACTCCGACCGGAGCAGGAGGACCTGATTGCCTATCTCGACGGCCTCGTCGGGGGCGAGCACCTCGTTCCGGCTGACGAAGTGATTCCCGCCGCCTCGAACCTCGGCGTGTTTCGCCCGGGCCCGTCGACAGCGGTCTGGCCGGCACCCGAAACGACTACCGATCGCGGCGCTCTGCTCGAGGCGGCGCAGCTCGCCGAAGATCATCCCCTGCGCCTGGCCCCCCTCGTGGCGTCTCTGCGCGCTGGCAACTGGGCCGAGGCCTACACCGTACTCTCCCAAATGGCGCCTGCGCGGGGCCTGCGACGGGCCTGGGAGAAACGCGTGTCGAGCCTTGCGGGAAACTCGACCGACGCGGCCGCCCTTGCCACATTCAGCGAAGTGCTGGCGATCCACCACACGGCGGTCCCGGCGGACCTGCCGGAGCCGATCCACAAGAGCGATGCGCGCGCCCTTCGCGGGTACTGGCTGAATTCCGCCGAACGGGCGAGCCGCGGCAGGGCGTTTCGCCCGGACATCCTGTTGCGCGCACGCGCCTACGGCTATCTCGACTGGCCGAGCAAGGTGCGCGAGCACATCTACGGCAAGGATGTGCTCGACATCGGCTGCGGTCCGGGCCTCCACGGGCTCGGTTATCTCGCCGTGGGTGCGCGGCGATATCTCGGCCTCGACCCGATCATCGACCGCGGCGCGGATCGCGTAAAGAACCTTATTTTGAAGCGGAAGGAGCCCTTTGGCTGGAGCCCGGCCGAGATCGCGCAGGCGATTGAGGACTGGGATGTTCAGGGCCTCCCCATCGAGGACTATGCCGGCGAAAGCCAGTTCGACATCGTCACAATGCACAATGTAACCGAGCATCTCCTGGGGATCGAAGCGGTCTTCCCCGAGGTCGCGCGGCTCCTGCGACCCGGCGGCCATCTCCTCTTCAATCACCACAATTTCTTTGCGTGGAATGGGCATCACAGCCCACCGAAGTCGCTCTCAGACTTCGATCCGAGCGATGAAGACCAGCTCGTGCTCTTCGATTGGGGTCATCTGAGTTTCGATCCGCCGCCGGACCACTACATCGCGCGTGGGTTGAACCGCATCCGCCTCGATGCACTTAAGTCCCTGACAGAAAAGCATTTCGAGATTGTGAGCTGGGAGCATCGTCCGTCATCCCCCGCTGTCGGCGGTGATCGACTAACCGATGAGATCCGCAGCCGCCACCCGGAGCTGACGGAAACGGACTTTCTGACACAAAACGTCCTCTGTCTTGCGCGCGTTCCCTAGGAGAGACCCTCGAGGCTGACATCGAGGGCGGGCCGGCCGCGACCGGACGCTATGATGCAGGTCTGGTCGCCCGCTCGGCGCATGGTCATCGTCCACGTCTCGAAGGAGGCGGAGGCGAAGATCTCAATCGTGTAATTGGCGTCTGTCATGCCGCGATAGCGCGGAACCTCGCCATAGGCATTTGCCAAACGTGTGACAACGACCTCATGCGGTGCACAAACGGCCGTTGCCGCTTCGCCCATGCCGGCAGTAGCAATCGTTAAGCCGACCGCAACCACACAAGCATCCAAATGGCGCATATCCCGCTCTCCCATTCCTTAAAAACCCGTCGGCCGAACAATGGCCGTGTCCCCGCCTACAAAACGCCGCAACTCTATCGCGGCTGTGCCCGTTTGGCGCCCCAGAGTTGCCAGATTCTCACACGACGGTTAAGAAGTTGCTGAGATCTGGAGCAACAGTCCGCTATGTATGGAACTTGCAAGATATGTGCCGCTTCGATATCTCTAGTTCGATTTTTGCTTTAGGGAAAGTGCGATGATCTGGGCACATCTCAAGGGCTTTGCTATGACCGCTGCCCTCATCGGCAGTGTCGTGCTTACGGCCACACCGGGCAGTGTTTTCGCGCAAGACGATGACATCGATCGTGACCTGCGCGAAGGGGTGGACTTCCGCTCGATCCTGTTTCGCCCCTGCTACGGCGAGGCCATCTGCACGGTCGGCCCGCTCACTTTGATCGCGGAAACACGCCTCTCGCAGGACGATCCCTGGTCTCGCGGACGCCTCTACTGGGATCCGGTGGATGGAATCGGCGTGCTCGGCGGTGGCCAGGACGATGAGATCGACTTCAACGAGCGCATCATCCTGCGCACGTCTCGGCCGCTTGCGCTTGAGAAGATCTGGTTCACAGATCTCTTCGTCGGCGAGATTAAGCGCTATCTGGGCTACTCCGGTGCACTCCGCCGCGACATCGATTTCGAGGCAGCGCGGGTGACTTTTGACGCACCGGTCGAATCGTTCGAGGAGATCGAGGTCACCGGGCTTTTGATCCTGCCGCCTCAACCCTTCAACGAGAAAGTCGACGGCGGCATTTTCGCGGAGCCTGGGGACATTCACAATCGGTTGATCATCGACGGCCCGGAGGCCATTCTCCTGGTTCCCGAGATCATCGGCGCGGCGAGCCGTGGACGCTACCGGATCGACGATATCGAACCGGGTAAGCTCAACCTGTTCGCGGATGGCGATCTTCTCGACTACGACCTGCGCGATGTGTTCGGTGAGACCGAAACGGTCGATCTCTATCAGATCGGCGCCCACAATGCGCGGCAGATGGCGCGTATCCTGGAAGACACGGACCGCCTCCTTGGCCTCGGCAACGCGGCCGCGACGCGCCGCGGCATCGGGGACATCCCGAACGGCGAGGTGATGCTCGAGTTCCTCGAAGATCGTGGGATCTCGCAGATGACCTTCTACGCCCCTGC
>JBCCWM010000203.1:0-7911 GCA_039193505.1 Pseudomonadota bacterium
CGAGTAGCCGCCCATACGGCAGATGACCTGCCATTCAGCCTCCGAGACGGGTTGGACGGAGAGGCGAGTGTTGTTGACCAGGATCATGTCTTTGAGTTCGGGCGTGGCCTTGCAGTCTTCGAGTGTGATCGGGGTGGGGAAATGGCCCACTGCTCGGATGTCCACGCACTCCCACCGGGGGTCGTCCGTGGTCGGGTCGGGGCGTGCGAGAGTAGACACCTCGACGACGCCCATGATCCGCTTCTCCTTTTGGCTGTGATAGAAGAAGCCGAGTTCGCCAAGCTGCATCTCGCGCATGTTGTTGCGGGCCTGATAGTTGCGCACGCCGTCCCAGGGCTCACCTGCTGCGCCGCGTGCAACTTGGTCGTCCCAGCTCCAGACGCCGGGTTCGGATTTGAACAGCCAGTATGCCATATGTCCCCTCACTTTGCCCTTAGGTGGACCGGCGCGCCCTTCAGAGCAAGGCGTGCGGCTACGCTTTGGCGCCGCGCGCGCCGCCGCCGAGCTGGGGTGTGGCGTCCGCGTCGAGGGGCCAGCGCGGGCGGGCGCCGAGGCGAAGGTCGCTGACGGCGCCGAGACGGTGTTGCTCGATCCCGGCCCAGGCTATCATCACCGCGTTGTCCGTCGCGAGCGAAAGCGGCGCAACATGGGCGGGGAGGCCTGCCTCCGCCGCCACGGCACGGATCCGTGCGCCGATCTCTGCGTTGGCGGCGACGCCGCCTGCAATGGCGAGGGCCGTCGCCCGCGGACCGTCGGCCGCGAGCGCGCGGCGGGTCTTCTCGGCCAGGACATCCGCAACGGCCCGCTGGAACGAGGCGGAGAGATCCGAGATGTCCTGCCGCCAGAGACCGCCCTGAGCCATCATCAGCTCGTCCCGCGTCCGGCGAAGGGCCGTCTTGAGGCCCGAGAACGACATCTCGAGCCCGGGCCGGTCAAGAAGCGGGCGCGGGAAGGCAAACCGCTCGGGATCGCCGTCCTTGGCCCAGCGCTCGATCTCCGGCCCGCCCGGATAGCTCAGGCCGAGGAGCCGCGCGCTCTTGTCGAAGGCCTCGCCCGGAGCATCGTCGAGCGTGCCGCCGAGCCGGCGAAACCGGTCCGGCGCCTCGACGCGGAGGATCTGGCAGTGCCCTCCGGACACCAGAAGCAGGATGTAGGGAAACGCGAGATCATCGGTCAGGCGTGCTGTCAGCGCATGCCCGGCGAGGTGATTGACGCCGATCAGCGGGCACCCTGTGACCGCCGCGATCCCTTTGGCGAACATCACGCCGGACAGAACCCCGCCGATGAGCCCCGGCCCTGCCGTGACGGCGATGAGGTCCATGTCGCGCAAGTCTCGTCCGGATGCGGAGAGGGCGCTCAGCGCGGCCGTGTCCAAGCGCTCCGTGTGCGCGCGCGCCGCGATCTCGGGCACGACGCCGCCGAAGGCCGCATGGAGCGTGGCCTGGTCGAGGACAACGTTTGCGAGGATGTCGCGGCTCCCCGTCACCACGGCGGCAGCGGTCTCGTCGCAGCTGCTCTCGATGCCGAGGCAGAGAAAGGGGTCGCGGGTCATCGCCACTCGCGGTTACGGTCGTCGGTATGTAGCGGCAACGCGGCAGAGCGACAAGGCGGGGGCGCGTGACGGAACGGCCAAAGGGGCTCTTGCTGACGCGCCCGAAGGACCAGGGCCGGGCGATGGCTGAGCGCATCCGCGAGCGCGCCGGCGCGCGCTGGCGCAGCGTGCTGGCGCCGCTTCTCGAGATCCGGCACCGACCTTTGAGGCTTGAGCCGCCGCCGGATGTCACTTTGGTCTTCACGTCGGTGCACGGCGTTCAGGGCTACCTGGCGGCGACGCCAGTGCGGGATCGTCCGGCGCTTTGCGTGGGGATGGCAACAGCCGCAGCGGCCAGAGCCAGTGGGCTCTCGGTGACAGTCGGGGACGGGGATGCGGACAGCCTCGCGGCACGCATTCTCGCTGCCCCACCCAATGGTCCGATCTGGCATCTTGCAGGCCGCCACCGCGCCGGCGATCTCGACGGCGCGCTCCGCGCTGCGGGGCACGTCGTCGAAGTGATCGAACTTTACGACCAAGTGGCCCGACCACTTCCTAGGGTTGTTCGCGCGGCCCTCGGCACGGGCGCGATTGCAGGTGTGGTTCTCATGTCTCCGCGGACATCCGCGCTCTTTGCCGCCGAACTTGAGGACGTGGCCGTCGCTCCCGGGTGTCGCGCTTTTTGCCTCAGCAAAGCTGTGGCTGCACCGGTTGCGCATCTCGACCTGGACCTCCGGATCGCCGGACTGCCGACACAAGAGGCGCTTCTCGCTCTCCTATGATGGACGGAGAGTTTTAAGCCAGTGCCGACGCTTGTCGTGTGTGCCGCCCGCGTCTAGACTGCGGCGCAACCGGTCTTCCCGGCCGACCACTTGGGACAGAGCAAGGGCGCCTCGCAACCATGTCTGACACGCCGAAAGACCCGGACAACACCACCAAGCCGGACGACGACGACACTGTGGACAATACGCCAGACGGCGGCGGATCGTCGGAGGCCGACGGGCCCACGACCGATACGGAGAGTGAGACGACGGCTGTCGAGGAGGTCACGGCGAGCGAGAGCGACGCGGCCCCGGACAGCACCACCAGCGACGCCCCGGCTGCCGAGGTCGAAGACGCCCCGGATGAGCGCGCGCCGTCCGAACAGCTTGACGCCGCACTTGCCGCAACGCCGTTGGTCAGCAGTGGGGCTGCGCCTGCAGCGGCGGAGCCCACCGCCGAACCAGAGGTTGAGCATGCGGAGGAATCGTCCGGATCCCTTGCCGGCCGGGTGCTCACCTGGCTGATCCTTCTGCTGGTCGGCGCGGGGGCCGCGCTCTGGGGCGGACCTCAGCTCGCGCCCCATTTGCCATCGGGTCTTGCTCCGTTGGCGGCATGGCTGACACCGGGCCAAAGCGCTGTGCAGGAGGAACTCGCGACGCTGCGCTCGGACCTTGAGGCGGCCATCGCAGCGGTCGACACGCGGGTCTCCGACTTGCCGGCCCCACCGTCCGCTGAGGAGCTGACCGCCGCCGCCGTGGCTGAGACCGAGGCGCGAATCGCGACGCTGGGCGACGAGGTCACAACGCAGGTTGGCGGGGTGTCCGACGCGATCTCGGGCCTCCAAGGCACTGTGGATGCCAGCATGGCGAATGTCGCAGCCGCGAGCGGCGCGTTGTCCGACAGGGTCGCGGCGATCGAGAATGCGGAGTTCGGCCAGCGCCAGTCTCAAATCGAAACGCGCCTCGCCGGGATTGAGGGCACGATCGACCAGATCACGGCCTTCGAGCCTGTGGAGGGTCTGCCGGAGGGCACGCTTGAGGAGCTGACGCAGTTCCAGTCGGCCGTGGCGGGCCTCCGCGCGGAAATCGACGCACTGGCAACGGCGGATGCCGATTTGGCGGAGCGGTTTGAGGGCGTTGTCGCGACGACAGAGCGCGAGATTGCGGAAGCACGCTCAGCCTTCCTCGCAGAGGTGGAAACCGCGCGCGCCGCCCTGTCGGCAGAGGTCGAGGCGGCCCGTGCCGCGGTTGCCGAAGCCGAAGAGGATGTTGCCGCCGCTGAGGAACAAGTCGCGGTCGCCGATGAGCGCGCCGCCGAGGCGGAGCGATTGGCCGCCATCAGCGCTTCGGTGGAGGCCATCGGTGCCGCAATCACCCAGGGCACGCCCTTTGCCGCACCCCTCTCCGTCATTTCGGGATCGAGCGATGCGGCAGTGCCCGAGATCCTGTCAGCCAATGCCGAGGCCGGCGTTGCGACGCTGACCGCACTCAAGGCGCAGTTCAACGACGTCGCCTATGATGCCATCCGGGGGGAGCTTGGCCCCGGTGAGGAAGGCAACGTTCTCGGTCGCGCGGGCGCGTTTTTGAGCGCGCAGTTTGCCACCCGCTCCCTGACGCCCCAGGACGGCGACGGCACGGACGCCGTCCTGTCCCGCGCCGATGCCGCGCTCGGCGGCGACGATCTTGCAGGGGCGGTGTCGGAGCTTGCGACCCTTTCGGGCGCCGCGGCCGAGGCGCTCGCGCCTTGGATTGCAGCGGCCGAAGCGCGGCTTGGCGCGGCCGACGCACTCGCCACCCTCAGCGCGGCGGCGCTCGGAACGAATTGACCCAGGCGAAAGGCATCCCATGCTCTGGTCCCTTCTCAAGATAATCATCTTTTTCGGCATTGCGGCGGGCCTTGCCTTCGGTGCCGCGTGGATCCTGGAGACACCGGGCGAAGTGCGCCTGGCCTTCGCCGGGTATGAGACGGTCCTGACGCCCCTCGGCTTTCTGATCGCCCTCGGCGTTCTGCTCACGGTGGTCTGGCTGATCTTGAGGGTCGCGGGCCTCATCGTTGCCGTGTCGCGCTACCTCTTTGCCGGCGACCACAACGCGATCTGGCGGTTCTTCAACCGCGGGCGGGAGCGGGACGGATACGATGCCCTTGGCAAAGCGGTCATGGCGCTTGCCGCGGGCGACACGCGGCTCGCCGTCCTGAAGGCGCAGCGCGCCAACAAAAAGCTCAACCGCCCCGAGGTCACGCGCCTCGTCCTCGCCCAGGCTGCAGAGGCCGCCGGCAACACTGGCCGCGCGGCTGAGATCTACAAGGATATGCTCGGCGACGACAAAAGCCGGTTTCTCGGCATCCAGGGTCTCCTCAAGCAGCAGCTTGAGGCGGGCCATGGCGAGACCGCGCTGAAGCTTGCGGAAAAGGCGTTCTCCATTAACCCGAGATCCACACGCGTCCTCGACACCCTCTTTGATCTGCAAACCGAACAGTCCGATTGGGCCGGTGCCAAGGCGACGCTCTCGGCCAAAGTGCGCAACAACCAGCTGCCGCCCGCGGTTGGCAAGCGGCGCGAGGCGGTCCTTGCACTGGCCGACGCGATGACCGCGGAGAGCGAGGGCGACATGGACCGCGCGCGCGCCTCTGCCTATCTCGCCAACCGGTTGGTGCCCGATCTGGTGCCCGCCGCCGCACTGGCCGCGCGCCTGCACGCCTCAGCCGGCGAGATCCGTCAAGCCCTTCGCATTGTGAAGACGGCTTGGGAGGTTGCACCTCACCCGGATCTCGCCGCCGCGATGGCCGCGGTGGCTCCGGATGAGACGCCGGTCGAGCGGCAGAAACGCTTCCAGCAGCTTCTGGCCATTCATCCCGACCATCACGAGACCAAGATGATCGCCGCCGAACTTGCGCTAGCGGCTGAGGACTTTCCCGGCGCACGCCGCGCTCTCGGTGATCTCGCCGAGACGGACCCCACAACGCGCTCGCTCGCGATCCGTGCGGCGATTGAAAAGGGACAGGGGGCGCCGGATGTCGAGGTGCGCGCTTGGCTTGCAAAAGCGCTCGATGCGCCGCGGGGCGAGGCCTGGGTCTGTCAGGTCTGCAACGACGTCCAGTCGACCTGGGTCCCGGTGTGCCCGAGCTGCGGTGCGTTCGACAGCCTGACATGGGCGCGGCCGACTGAGACCGGGCGCACCGCGACCGCCGCAGCGATGTTGCCCCTGATCATCGGCACACTCCCAGATGATCGAGACACGGATGAGGCGACAGCAGTGGATGTCGAGGTCGAGGCGACCGAGGTTGAAGAACGCGCATCAGCCTGAGGCCGAGAGGCGTCCTATTAAGCCCTTCGACCGGTTCGGTCCGGGCGGCCGCGCAGCCTGGGCTTCCGTAAAGCGTGCCCGGAAACCCTCCGGCCACAAACCTCAGCCGGCCTCATTGAGTGCTGTTGCCCGGGACAGTCTCGGCTTCAGGGGCTCTCACCCGGCACGGTGCTCTTCCGCCTCGGCGCGAACCGGCCTCAGTCTTGCGGGGTCAACGGCGAACTCAAAAGATGAAGCGATGTTGTTCGCTTCTCTTGAATGTTAGGGATGCCGCTCACGGCTGCCGTCCCGAGATCGGTTCGACGTCTCGCAGCGCGGAGTTGGAGACCCTTCGAGGTGGTACTTCTTTAAGAGCAATCTAGGGGGCTGACCAGCATCTCGCGACACTGGCGCAGAAAGACCAACTCAACTCCCTTTCCATGTCTCAACGCCGTCGCCTCCCGCGCGGGCTTGTATCGGATCGTCGGCTTCACCGAGGTGGGCGGACACTGGAGGTACTGTGCCCGGCGGGGCGCTAGGAGGTTGACGCGCTCCCTGTCGTGAGCCACAGCGCCCTCAGTCCCATCGCATGGCCGGTCGCACGGGCGGACATTTGGGGCTGCCGGAGCCGCTCCGAACCACCCAAGCTTGGCTTTGCAGTCGCCCTGCGCAGCACAGGCAGGGCACGGTTGCGATCCTCGGTTTGTCAACCAGCGCCTCGGTGCGCTCGAGTATAAAGCTCTCGGATTTGATTCGACCGCGGACTTTTCCAAGTGGCCGCGGCGCTTGTCCTGTCCAGACCGCCGAGGCACGCAGTGCCGGGGTGTTGACCGAGACGAAAGCGCGGTGATTGCGGATCTCCCGGAGACACGTTTGCCTTCGGGTGTGCCGGCGCGTCTCAGTGCTCCGGAGTTCGAGCTTGGTGCGACTTGAGGGCGCGCAGAGGCCCGGTTCGCTCGCCGCCGGGCCGTGCGCCGATGCAAGGCTGAGCCGTAAACGGCCTCTCTCGGTCTGGCGAGCAAGCTCGGCCGCGGAGCTGAGCGCCAAGGGAACGTGGGTGCCCGGCTGAGGGACGGCCTTCGCAGGTCATCGAGAACACCGGCCTTGGAGCTGAACACAGCGTCCCGTGCGAGGGGTCTGTCGATTTGGGGGGCACGTCTCGGCGGCCCCCTATTGTCGGTTCATCGACCAGTGGGACGAAACCAGGCAGGCCTCTGTACAGGATCGGGCCATACGTGCTCCGACAGTGACGCACCGAACCGAAGGCGCTGAATGTTTGGAGTGCGCGCCACCTCGTCCATAGAGCCGACCGGGTATGCCGCGCGGACGGCTTGGTTCAACAAGGTGCCCCGGACCTCACTCGCTCGGACATCTTGCAAGGTGCCTCAGAGGGTGTCGGCGGCGGGCACTCCGGCCTCAGAGCGAGTGGCGTTCCATCAAGCGCGGCCGCGCTGAACCGGTCATCAGTTTGTGCACCATGTATACCCGCCCCACGCGCAAGAGGGATTTGTAGGCAGTCTGACGCGCTGTCGGGTGCTGACATGTATCCGGCCTCCATGATGCAGCCGTGGAGGCCGCGGGCCCGTGTGGTGGTCGAGGATCGGGTCCGGATCAAAGCCGCGTGCTCGAAGGCGCTTTGGTGCGCTCGGGGTGTCCCGATCCCGTCTCACGACTGCTGCGCCATACGTCTCCTTGCCCTCCTCCGCTCCGACGCTCTCCGAACGCGGACGGCCTACGCCGCCGCGACCGGAGCCTTGTAGACGCCGCCGCGGGCCATGAGCGCCCAAACGATCCGCGCACTCGCCATCGTGCTCGAACCGATGGCGCAAGATGGCTGGTTGTTGGCCAATGCCACCCGCACCAGCATCCCTGGCTTGCGTGCGAGAAGCCCCCCGAGCCAGGTCCCTTCCCGTGCCATCGGGTTCGTGCGCCGCTTGATGACCACGCTGTTGGCTCCGAGGATCGGGAGCCGCCGGAGCGAACGCTCCCCCATCCTGGTCGTCGCGCCGAGCCGCTGCTTGCCACCTGTCGAATGCTGCCGGGGCGCAAGGCCGAGCCACAGTGAGCAGGGAGACACGATCGTCCTGTGGACGATTGTGCCTTCGAACAAGTCGCGGGCCCGGCGGAAGGGCTCTGGCGGCGGAGCCAGCGTTGCCAGCGCCGTCGCGACCGGCGGGCCGATGGTGAGCCGATGGAACGGTCGCGCATCGAGGCGCCATCGGTCCAAGCCCGATGGGCGACGGTTCGAGAGACAGCGGCGACCGGATCGTCATCGGCCGCCGCGCGACCGCGTCCTCCCGCGCCCGGCGGGCGATCTCCGCGACGAGACCCGCG
>JBCCWM010000204.1:0-7885 GCA_039193505.1 Pseudomonadota bacterium
GACAGGTCCGCGTCCAGAACCGCCGCGACCTGTCGCAGGCTGCCCTCACAGCCGTGCTCGCGCACCGGCCGGGACCGCAACGCAGCGAGGCTCGGCCCCGCCCCCTCGGCCGACCGCCGCCCGTGCTCGATCGCGTCCGCATGGGACGCGCCGCCGTCCCCGCCCCTGCGCTCCGGCCAGGCATGCAACGCAGCGAGGTTCGGCCCCGCCCCCTCGCTCGACCGCCGCCCGTGCTCGATCGCGTCCGCAAGGGGCGCGCCGCCGTCCCCGCCCCTGCGCTCCGGCCATCGGGCGCGCCCGCCTTCATCCGGCGAATGCGACCCCGCACCGCGCCCCCCCCGAGCGGCCGGGCGATCTCCCCACCCGTCGCTCCGCGGCCTTCCAGACCCTCGCTCGTCACACGAGCCTCTTCGCCGAGCCGGCCCATTCCCCACCCCCGAGGTCTTCCGCTCAGGACCGTCTCGGCCGAAGGCGGCAGCCTGCAAAACGGGTGCCGCCTCAGTTCGTCGCTCGCATGTCGCCTGATAAGGGGCTCAAACGGCCACCTTCAGGCTTTCCTCAATGTAGATTTCGCGAAGCCGCCTGGCCACGGGTCCGGGGGAGCCGTCGCCGATGGTGACGCCGTCCACTTCGACCACCGGCGTGACGAAGCTAGAGGCGGCGGTGATGAACGCCTCGGCCGCTCCGCGCGCCTCCTCTGGCGTGAACGGACGCTCTTCGACCTGCATTTGTGCCTCAGCCGCGTAGCGGAGGACTGCGGCGCGGGTGATCCCATGCAGGATTTGATGCGACAAGTCGCGGGTCACGATTGTTCCACCATCGGTGACGATATATGCGTTGCTGGAGGTTCCCTCCGTGACCGTTCCGTCCTCCACCATCCACGCATCGTCCGCGCCCGCTGCCTTGGCCCGCATCTTAAGGAGCGACGGCGCGAGCAATTGCACCGTTTTGATGTCGCGCCGCGCCCAGCGGAGGTCTTCGGTGGTGACGATGCGAATGCCCTTTGCAGCGGACGCTGAGGCTCGGAGCGGCCGGTTCTGCGTGAAGAGAACGAGGCTTGGTGTCATTCCCTCGCCCCAGGCGAAGTCGCGGTCCTGCGCGCCCCGCGTCACCTGCATGTAGACCAGTCCTTCGTCGACCTCGTTCTTCTCGACGAGGGTCCTGTGGATCGCTTCGAGATCGTCATCACTGGCGGGTGACGGCATCTCGAGCTCGGACAGCGAGCGATGGAGCCGGACCATGTGCCCCCCAAAGTCGATGAGCTTGCCGTCGAGGACCGACGTCACTTCGTAGACGCCGTCGGCCATCAGAAATCCACGGTCGAAAATCGAGATGCTGGCCTCGGCCTCATCCACATACTGTCCGTTCACATAAACGGTGCGTCCCATCGCGTTCCCCTGAATGCCTTCACGTCATCGGCTACCGCGTCGGGGCAAAGAGCACAATCGCCGAGGCGCTGAGCGCGCGAGCATCGACAGGTGCCGCGCCCTGACTGCGCAAAGATCGGGACCTATGGTCCAATCCGACCAACTTCCGATTGCATCGCTTCTTGCCTTTGGAAAGAGGTTTGCACTTAAGAGCGGGAGCGCCTCGATGCCCAAAGACAGGCCGGCAACTCGTTCCACCGTTGAGTTCCGACAGTGGTTCCCAAATGAGGACACTGCGCGCGAACATTTCTAGGCCCGTCGCTCGGGGACCGTCTGCGGCCACCGTGGATCGGACAACGCGGTCGAGGTCAAAGACCGCAGACCGATGCCTTTCGCTGCGCGAGTGCCGCAAGCATTTCAGCGCTCGGACAGGCACTGTTCTGACCGAGAGCCGTCAGGCTATCTTCATCTCCACCAGCGCCCGCAAGGGTTTCCCGGCAACTCAGATGGCGCGAGCGTTTGGGATCACGCAGGAGTCGGCATGGTTTCTGGCACAGCGGGTCTGCGAGACTTGGCTCAAGGATCGCGGCGGCGACATCGGCAACCACACTCAGGCTGATGAAACCTACATCGGCAGCGAAGAGACGAACACGCGCGCTTCCGAGAAACTCCGCGCTGAGCCTGTTCCCAACACCAAGTCGGGCACCCTTGCCAAGTTCGTCTGCGAACACGTCCCCGAAGGCGCTACAGTCGTCACCGACCCGTTCAGCGGATGTCCAACCTCAGCAGCATGGGCAACACGCACAAGCGGGCCAAGCACTCCGCCGGCGAGTACTTGCGCGACATGGCCCATATGAACTGCATGGAGGGTTTCTGGGGCCTCCTGACGCTCGGGTGCTCCGGCATCACCCACTACATGAGCGAGAAGCATCTGCCCCGGTCCGTGAAAGAGGTCTTGTTCCGTCACAGCGCCGCGGTACCGTTCACTAGCATGACCCTCGCCCGGATGGCCGAGAAGCGTTTGACCAATAGGGATTTGGTCCAGGCCCGACGCGAAGAAGACTATTGAGCCCATTGACGCGGGCTTGGAGACCGTCGTCGGTGCTGTGGTTCCTCCATTGGTGCCAGAAAGGACCCCCGACTTTGTGCCTGGACCTGAGCACTTCGAGGTCGACTTAGGCTCGGGCCAATGGAGGTTCCGGGCGCCGTATTGAAGGACGGCAGGCGCGTCCTTTCTGGCAAGGGGAGTGCCAATGCGCTCGGCGGGCGAAGCCGCAAAGCCATTGAAAACTGAGGCCGAGCAAGGGATCCATATGTCTGTCTCTCGAGCGTCCAAAGGCCTTTTGCCTTGCGGTTCTGAAGAGATGTTGTCCGACCCCGTGAGACCTACAATCTATCTTTTCGGTGATGGCGAAACCGAGGGGTACCCCCCCGCAGAGGCGCTTCCCGAGATCTGCAACATCTGGCTTCGGGCTCGCCAAGATGGGGCGCTAAACCCTCAATAGGCATATCGGGCGCAAGCCGCCGAGAATATCATGCGCGGTCTGGCGGGTTTCGGCATCGTCGCACCCTCCGGTGAGGCGACCTGCCAATGGACCCACGAGACCACGAAGCATTTCGGGCACTTCTCGACAAGTGTCTCCAGAAGGAATGCGCCGCGTGGGCGAAGCGCTTGCCGGACGCAGTCTACCGCCAGATTTTCGGACTGGCAGGTTGGCCATGGAATGCCATGTCCGTGACGCCCCTCGATCCTGCAGGGCGACAAACGACCGGCATCCTTCAGGAGCGGACGGCGCCTGGTTTCCTAGACGAACTCCTGCAGATGAACCCCACCAGGGACGACGGCGGCGGAGCCCCAAAGCTTCACCGGCACATTACTGTAGATGTCCGGCGCCGGGCATTGGCGCAGTATTGGCGCGCTGTCATCGGCTTGATGCGCACTTCTAAGGCGTGGGAGCAGTTTAAGTCGATGCCGGACGGAGCCTTCCCTAAGAAGGCACGCAGCTTCAACGTCTGCTGGGCGATAGCAGTTTGCAAAGGCCATGCGGCAAGCCGGCTGGCTAAGGACTTTTATCCCAAAGATCAGGCCCGCGCGGCCTCGACCAAGTAGCGGAAAGCGCTGAGCTGCGCGTCGAGGCCCTTGGCCTCGCAGATCGGGCACCAGAGGCCCTTCTTGCCTCGAAGAAAGAGCTCTTTGCGGACGCCTCCACAGGTCTTGCAGGCAAGGCCCAAGGCGGGCGGATAGTCGCGAAGGTCCATCAGGTCTTCGAACACGTGCGGATGCGCCGCGGCGACCTTGGCCAGCTCTTCGGGTTTGAAGGATGGGCCGTGGATCTCGATCCGCGTTCCGGGCGCGAGGGCTGCGACCGGGGACAGGTCGATGGCCGCGCCAGCGACACCGGTGAGTGTCAGTCGCTCGAGCCGGAGGTCGGCCAGGAAGGCAAAGTCGGCAACCTTCTGCGCGGAACCAGGTCCGCCCTCGATCCACAGCTCTCGCAGCCCTTCCAAGTGCGCGAGGGGTGTGGCGTCCTCAAGCGTGCCGGTGTCGGTCCAAATCAGCGTGCGAAGCGCAGCCGCTCGTTCAATGCCGCGCAGGCTGCGGAGCTTGGGGGAGTGCCAAATCTTCAGGGTCTGGAGGCTCGCCGGAAGTGGCAGGACCTCGAGATCGGGCGCCGAGATCCAACGGAGCTCCAACTCCGTCAGCGGCAGGTCCTCGAGCCCGCCGAGTTTCCCCAAATGCGGCTTCCTGACCGTGTGGAGGCGGAGGACACGGGCATCGGCTGGAACGCGCGACAGATCGAACGTCTCTCCAGTGAGTACGACGGTGTCAGCCATGGCTCACCCCCGCAACACAAGTGCGACCGACAGTTTCCCGTCGCCGGTGGGTCGCATCCGGCGGAAGATCGGCGGATTGAGACATCCGAGGTCCTGGTCTGAGATGCACTGGCGGCCATCCGGCCCGTTTCTCAATGCGCGAGCCAGAAGTGACCTGGGGCGCGGCACCAGTGAGGCTGCACAGATCACGGCGGTGTCCTTTCAAATCGGACAGGCAACGGGTCGTGCCCGCGCGCAGCGGGACCGTCGCACCCCGATACGCCCACATCCGGCATCGAGGCCAGCACGGGCACGACCACCGGTCCAGTGCTGGCGCACTCTCCGCTCAGCCCCAGAGTTCCGCCAAGGGCGGCTGGGCGGCGACGCCGTCATAATCGAGCGGGGGCACGCGGTCCTCGGCGAGGAGAAGGGGCGCGTCGAGATCGACGATCTCCGCACCCTGGGCGAGGAGCGTTCCGGGGGCCATCGCGAGGCTTGAGCCCACCATGCACCCCACCATGATCCGGAACCCGGCCGCGCGCGCGGCGTCGCGCATCGCAAGGGCTTCGGTGAGGCCGCCGGTCTTGTCGAGCTTGATGTTGACCATGTCGTAGCGCCCGGCGAGGGTCGGCAGACTGGCGCAGTCATGGCAGCTCTCGTCGGCGCAGACGGGCAGCGGTCGGTCCATCTCGCCGAGGGCCTCGTCCGCGCTCGCCGGGAAGGGCTGCTCCACCATCTCGACGCCGAGGCGGAGGAGGACCGGCGCGAGCTCGGCATAAATCTCCGGGGTCCAGCCTTCGTTGGCGTCGACGATGATCCGAGCGCCGGGCGCGCCTTGTCGCACGGCCTCGATCCGCGCCACATCCTCTGCGCCACCGCCGAGTTTGGTCTTCAGGATCGGCCGCGCGGCCTGGCGGCGTGCGGCGGCCTCCATGTCCTCAGGCGAGCCGAGGGAGAGGGTGTAGACGGTCGTCACGGGCTCCGGCATCGGCAGGCCGGCCACCTCCCAGACCCGTCGCCCGGCGGCTTTGGCCTCCAGGTCCCACAGCGCGCAATCGACGGCGTTCCGCGCCGCGCCCGCCGGCAGAAGCTCCTGTAGCTCGGCGCGCGTCACATCGGCGGGCAGCGCGCCGATTGCGGCGCTCACGCTCTCCATGCTCTCGCCGTAGCGGGGGTAGGGCACGCACTCTCCCCATCCGCGGGCGCCGCCTCGGGCGATCGTCACGGTCAAAACGTCGGCATGGGTGCGCGATCCCCGCGAGATTGCGAAGGCCTCGGCAAGACGGAACCGCGCCGGTGCGACCTCGATCACGGCAGCGCATCGACCAGCCGCGCCGCCCCCTGCCGGAACGGATCGACAGTCGGCAGCCCCATCCGGGCCTCTGTCGCTGCCAGGTACTCAAGCGCCGCCTCCTCGTGGAGGGCCGACGTGTTGACCGAGATCCCGATCACCTCGACATTCGGATTGACGACTTCCGCCAGCGTCATCCCCACATCGCGGAGCGCCTCGAGCGAGGGCAGCTTGTGGTCGGGCAGACCGCGCATATGGCGCCGTGTCGGTTCGTGGCAGAGGACGAGGGCGTCGGGCTGACCGCCATGAACAAGGGCCAACGTCACGCCGGAGTAGCTGGCGTGAAAGAGGCTGCCCTGTCCCTCGATCAGGTCCCAGTGGTCGGGGTCGTTGTCCGGCGTCAGATGTTCGATGGAGCCCGCCATGAAATCGGCGACGACCGCGTCGAGCGGCACCCCGTCGCCCGTGATCAGAATGCCGGTTTGCCCCGTCGCGCGGAAGCTGGCCTTCATGCCGCGCCCCGCCATCTCCCGCGACATGGCGAGCGCTGTGTACATCTTGCCGATCGAGCAATCCGTGCCGATGGCAAGGCAGCGCTTTCCCGTCCGACGCTTCCCGTTCGCAATCGGGTACTCGATCTCCGGCACTCTCACATCGTGAAGCGCGCGGCCATGCGCCTCGGCCACGGCCACGAGATCAGCCTCGTCGCGGAGGAGGTTGTGGAGGCCGGAGGCGAGATCGAGGCCCTGTTCGAGCGCAGCGCGGAGAACGGCCTTCCAGCTCTCCGAGATGTAGCCGCCGCGGTTTGCGACGCCGACCACCATGGTCTCTGCTCCAGCGGCCCGCGCCTCCTCGATCGTCATATCGGGGAGACCCAGATCGGCCTTGCATCCCTCCATCCGGACTTGGCCGAGGGCGACGTCTGGGTTCCAGTCGCGGATCCCTTGCGCGACCTTCGCCGCGAGGGAATCGGGCGCGTCCCCGAGGAAGAGGAGGTAGGGCGTCTTGATCATCTTGGTCTCCAATTGGCGATGCGACCCTATCAAGCCTCCGCCCCGAGACCTAGTCCGCGGGTGCACCGGGCCTCCGGCGTGGTGCAAGTTTCGCACCGCCCGCGCCCGGGCGCTGCCGAAGCGCGCAAATGGGAAACACTCTGTGCGCATCCCTGCCTCTCGTCCTTCTGCGCGCCTGCGGTACACTCCAACCATCTGAGGGAGGATCACATGGGACGACTTGTCGACGGCGAATGGAAGGTCAGCGGGTTCGATACGACGGCGACCGGGGGCAAGTTCGTGCGCCAGGAGGCGTCGTTTCGCAACTGGATCACGCCAGACGGCGCACCGGGCCCGTCAGGCACCGGCGGCTTTGCCGCGGAGAGCGGGCGCTATCATCTCTTTGTCTCCTATGCCTGCCCATGGGCGCACCGCACCCTGATCTTCCGGGCCCTCAAGGATCTCGCCCCCCATATCGACGTTGATGTCGTGCACCCCGACATGCATGCCGACGGGTGGAGTTTCGACGCGAGCTTTCCCGGTGCCACCGGTGACAGGCTCCTCGGCACGTCCTTTCTCCGCGATGTCTACCTGCAGGCCCTGCCGGATATGAGCGGTCGCGTCACGGTGCCAGTCCTCTGGGACAAGGCCACCGGCACAATCGTGTCCAACGAGAGCTCTGAGATCATTCGGATGTTCAACAGCGCCTTCGACGGTCTGACCGGCAACAACCTCGACTTCTGGCCGGAGGAGCTCCGCGACGAGATCGAGCACCTCAACACCCGGATCTACGCCACGCTCAACAACGGGGTCTATCGAAGCGGCTTTGCCAGCACGCAGACGGCCTATGACGAGGCCGTGGGGGAGCTCTTCGACACGCTCGACTGGCTCGAGGACCGGTTATCCACGCGGCGTTACCTCATGGGTGACCGGATCACAGAGGCGGACTGGCGTCTGGCGCCGACGCTCTTTCGCTTCGACCCCGTTTATGTCGGGCACTTCAAGTGCGATCGGAACCGTCTGGTCGACTTTCCGAACCTCTGGGGCTATGCGCGTGAGCTCTATCAGTGGCCGGGCGTCGCAGCGACTGTCAATTTCGACCATATCCGGCGACACTATCACGTCAGTCACGAGAGCATAAATCCGTTCCGGATCATCCCGATCGGGCATCGGATCGACTGGACGGTGCCACACGGACGCGAGGCCCTCTCGGCGGCGTAGCGTCAGACAGCCTGGTCCATGTAGACCTCGTGGCGCGGCTGCCGCTCCACCACGTGGTCGATGTAGGCAGCCAAGTCCTTCGGGTCGAGCGGCGCCCGCAGGAAACCGCGCGCGTTCGGGATCAACGAGAAGATCGAGCCGTCCGCGAAGAAGGATGACTTCGTCACTGCAATGATCGGCATATCCGGGTGGCGGAACGC
>JBCCWM010000205.1:0-7838 GCA_039193505.1 Pseudomonadota bacterium
CGCTGAGGCAACGGTGTAGCCCACATCCGGGTGCGGTTTTCGCCGCCCTGCCCGGTCCACAACATGGCGAGACGCATGGATCGACAACAGGCGGTCCCCCACCAACTGCGGAGGTACACTCAATGATCCGACACGTGACGCTGACGACGGTCGCAACGCTTTTGGCCACATCGGCCATTGCCCAGGATAAGTCTGTCACCATCGCCTCCTGGGGCGGCTCCTACCAAGAGGCGCAGAGCAAAGCGCTCTTCGAGCCGGCGGAGGCCAACACTGGGATCGGCGTGAAGCAGGAGACCTATGGCGGCATGTCCGACGTCCGCCTCCAGGTGTCGTCCGGCCAGGTGACGCTCGACATCGTGGCGAGCGGATCGGGCTCAGCCGCGCGTGCCGCCGCCGAGGGCTTGCTTGAGCCGCTCGACTACTCCGTCATCGACGTCTCTGAGTTCTATCCGGGCCTCTACACCGACTACTGCGTCGGTGGCGACGTCTTCTCCACCGTTTATGCGTGGAACACGGAAACCTACGGTGAGGATGGCCCGCAGAGCTGGGCGGACTTCTTCGATGTCGAGAAGTTCCCAGGCCGCCGCGCCTATCGGGGCAAAGTTGCGGGTGCGCTCGAGGGCGCTCTGATGGCCGATGGCGTCCCGCCCGAGGAGGTCTACACCGTTCTCAACAGCGAGGACGGCATTGAGCGCGCGATCGACAAGATCCGCGAGCTGAAGCCCTATATCGACGTCTTCTGGACCTCAGGCGCTCAGCACGCGCAGCTGATGAAGGATGGCGAGGTCGACATGACCACCGGCTGGAACGGCCGCTTCGACAACGCCAAAGCCGACGGCGCGAACGTTGCCTACAGCTTCAACCAGGCGCTGCTCGACTATGACTGCTTCGCGATCCCGAAAGGCGCGCCGAACAAGGACGTGGCGATGGAGTTCCTGGCCGAGATCTCGAAGGCCGAGTACCAGGACGACCTGCCCAAGTTCATCACTTACGGGCCGACCAACAAAGCGGCCTACGCAACCGGCGAGATCAGTGCTGAGATGGCGGCGGGGCTCCCCTCCTCGCCTGAGAACGCAGCCAGTCAATTGCCCGTCTCGCTCGAGTGGTACGCCAAGTGGGAGACCATCGCGGCGGAAATGTACCAAGAAATGCTGACGGAGTAGGCGTCGTGCGCGACCGCCGAGGGCGCTCTGCCCGCGGCGGAGTTCGGAGGAGGGGCCAGTGAAAGACACCGCGACGACGGACGCGCTTCCGATCACTGTTCGCAACGTGACGAAGACCTACGGCGCGGTCCACGCGCTCGACAATGTCTCGATCGATGTGCGGAGTGGTGAGTTTCTGACCCTCCTCGGCCCCTCGGGCTCCGGCAAGACGACGCTGCTCATGGTGATGGCGGGTTTCACCCGACCCGACGCCGGCAGCCTGAAATTCGGCGAGACGGAGATGATCCGCACGCCCCCCCATCTCCGCGACGTGGGGATGGTGTTCCAGAACTACGCGCTCTTCCCCCATATGACGGTGGCCGGAAATGTCGGCTATCCGCTGAAGCTCCGCCAGGTGGCGAAGGCCGAGATCGCCGAGCGGGTCGAGCAAGCCCTCGAGAAAGTCCAGCTCGGCGGCTATGGCGAGCGCCGGATCAACCAGCTCTCCGGCGGCCAGCGCCAGCGCGTGGCGCTCGCACGTTCCATCGTGTTCGAACCTCGGATCCTGCTGATGGACGAGCCGCTCTCGGCCCTCGACAAAAAACTCCGCGACCGCATGCAGATCGAGCTCCGCCACCTCCACGAGGAGCTTGGCATGACCACCGTCTACGTGACCCACGACCAGCGCGAGGCGCTGACGATGTCGGACCGGATCGCGGTGGTGAACCATGGTCGGATCATGCAGCTCGCGACACCTCAGGACCTCTACGACGCGCCGGCCAACACGTTCGTGGCCGATTTCATCGGCGAGTCCACCTTCCTCGACGTGACGCGGCAGGGCGATGAGCTGATCGCCGCGGGCACGCGCCTGATCACCGACCGCCCCGCGCCGGACGGATCGGCGCTGAAGCTGATGATGCGCCCCGAACGCGTGGCCCTCGTCGAGGGGGAGGCCGCGCCGTCCGTCACCACCTTCCGTGCCACCGTCAGCGATCTCGTCTACCAAGGCGAGAGCTTCCTCCTCTATGCCCGCCTCGAGGATGGGACCGAGGTCGCCGTCCGGGGCGCGATCCGCGCCGGCACTTTCGCAACCCTCGCGAAGCCGGGGGAGGCGGTGACGCTTGGCCTCGCCGCCTCGGACATGGTGATCCTCGCCGACGGAGGGCACTGAGATGGTTGCCATCAGCCAAACCGCAGGCGGTGAGCGCAGCACGGACGACCTCAACGCCGCCGGCCTCCGCCGCGACGAGCGGATGGAGCGCCTGAAGCTCTTCGGACTCAGCTCGCCCGCGCTCCTCATCGTGCTTGTGATCCTCGTGATCCCGACGGGATGGCTGTTTTACGTGTCCTTCATCGGGGCGGACGGCACCTTCTCGCTCGAGAACTACGAGCGAATGATCGAGCGGAAGTCCTACATCCGGATCTTCATCACCACGTTCCAGATCAGCTTGCTGACCACGGCGATCTGCATCCTGATCGGATATCCGCTGGCTTACTTCATGTCGCAGCTGCCGAGCGGGTTTGCCAATCTCTGTCTGATCGCGGTCCTCCTGCCGTTTTGGACCTCGCTTCTCGTGCGCACCTATGCCTGGCTGGTTCTTCTTCAGAAGCAGGGGCTTGTGAACACTTGGGCGATCAATCTCGGGCTCTGGGAGGAGCCGATCAAGATGGTCCACAACATGACCGGCACGCTGATCGGGATGGTGCACATCATGCTGCCCTTCCTGATCCTGCCGGTCTACGGCGCGATGCGCGCGATTGACCGGGACTACCTGAAGGCCGCCTCCAATCTCGGCGCTGGGCCGGTCAAGGCGTTCTGGACGGTCTTCTTCCCACTCTCGACACCGGGCCTCTTCGCGGGCGCGCTGATGGTCTTCGTCCTCTGCCTCGGGTTCTTCGTGACGCCCGCGGTCCTCGGCGGCGGCAAAGTGATCATGGTCTCGATGAAGATCGTCTCGAACATAGAGCTCTTCGTGAACTGGGGCGCCGCGAGCGCGCTCGGCGTCGTCCTCCTGGTGCTGACCTTGGGCGCGCTCTGGATCGCGTCGGGCTTCCTCAAGCTCGATCAGATGACAGGTGGGGGCCACTGATGCTCCGCTGGCTCCAGAGCCCCGCCTCCGAGACGCAGGTCACGCACGGCCAGCGCCTCTGGCTCTACGTCTTCTCGATCGTTGCAATGATCCTCTTGGTGACCCCGACGCTCATCGTGGTGCCGATGTCCTTCTCGGCCTCCCAATACCTGGAGTTCCCGCCGGAGGAGTGGTCGCTCCGCTGGTATCAGCACTACTTCGCGTCTGACGAGTGGATGCTGGCCACGCGCACATCCTTCACGGCGGCCTTTTTCACGATGCTCGTCGCGACGCCCATCGGCGTGCTCGCGGCCTATGGTCTCCACGCCTCGCGCGTTCCCTATGTCCGCGCGGCCTTCGTGCTGTTGATCACGCCGATGATGGTGCCCGTGGTCCTCGTCGCCATCGGGGCGTTCTACGCCTATGTGAAGCTCAAGATCCTCTACACGATGACGGGGCTTGTGCTGGCCCATACACTGCTCGCGATTCCGCTGGTCGTGATCGTCACGGGCTCCGCGCTCAAGAGCTATGACATGAACCAGGAAAACGCGGCGCGCTCCCTCGGGGCGCCGCGATGGAAGGCGTTCCTGACGATCACACTGCCGCAGATCCGCTTCGCGGTGATCACCAGCGCGCTTCTGTCCTTTCTGACCTCGTTCGATGAGGTGGTGATCGCGATGTTCATCTCAGGCGGCGACAACCCGACACTGACGCGCAACATGTTTAACGCGCTCCGCGATCAGATCGACCCGACCATTGCCTCGATCTCGACGCTGATGATCCTGGTGACGACCGGTCTGATGGTGATCGCCCAGGTCTTCGGGACCGAGAAGCCGAAGCGCTAGGCGACCAGCACCTCGCGGGCCTTGGCGGCCGCGAGGGCCGCCTCCTCCCGCTGGCCGAGGGTCCCGAGGATGTCGCCATAGTTGGTCCAGGTCCAGCTTGAGTGGACCTTGTCCCCCAGCCGCTCGGCAAAGAGGGCGCGGGCCCGGAGGGCGTCGTCACTCGACTTCGCGGCGTCGAGCAGGATCATGTGGAAGACATCGCGCTGCGCCCAGCTGCCGCCGACGCGGCTGAGCCCGTAGCGCACGGGCTCCATGCTCCTGACTGCGTCCGCAAACCGCCCTTCCCGTGCATGGCGGAGGCCCTCGGCGATGCCAAGGCCCACATCGGCACAGATCCGCGCCTGCGTCGCGTCGAGCGTCGACCACCGCCGGAACCCCTCGATCATGCGATCCGCCGCGTCACGGTCGCCACCCGCGATCAGCGCCATGAGATAGTGGAGCGACACGAAGATCAGATCCGTGTCCTCGAGATGCCCGCGCGCCACCTCAGCGAGCGTCACCCAGCGGTCGCCCACATCGACACCGAACATCTCCAGACGCCACAGGAGGGAGGAGCAGTTGCAGATGTCGAGGTAGAAATCCGAGGCGATGTCGGAGACCACCTGCTCGTCATAGAGCGCCAGGACCTCCGCAAACTCGCCCCGCTCAAGGTGGTAGAGGCATTTGTGCCAATAGAGATGGAAGCGGAAGTTGTTGACCGTCGACCAGTCCTGCTCGAGACCCGCGACCCACTCAATCCCCTCGCTGTGCCGCTCCGTCATCTCGAGGACGTGGGCGACAGCATGGACCGACCAGGCATCGCGCGGGTTCCGGGCGACGGCGTCGCGACCGTAGCGCTCCGCCTTCTCGTACTCCCGCGATTCCTCGAGGCCGAACGCGTACATCCCGAGGAGGAACCCGTAATCCGGGTGATCCTCGGACCAGAGCGGCAGGATCCGCGCGAGGGAATCCCGCATGCGGCGGCCGTCTCCGGAATAGAAATGCGTGAAATGGGCAAGGCGGAGGGCGAGGCCGTCCTGCGGATGCTCCAGCAGAATATCCTCCCAGATCCGGGTCGTCCGGTCGAGATCGCCGGCGCACCAGGCCGCGAGTGCTGCGCCATGCGCCCGCTCCCGCTCATTGGCGCCCGCTGCGTCCATCACGGCGCCGAGCCCGGCTGAGATGCCCTCCGCCCGGGCGGAGTGGTTGGCGCTGCCGATGAGCTTGGCAAAATAGCCCTCCGCGCAGCGCGCCATCGGCATGTCGGGATCGGCGGCGAGGAGGTCTTTCAGGATGCCCCCTGTCTCCGGCCGAAAGCCCAGATAGGAGGAGGTCAGTCGCGCAAATCCGGCAGCGCTCTCCGCCACTGCAGAGGTCACCCTCAGCCCCTGCGGATCGACATGCTGCCTCATCGCGGCCCTTTCTCCTCCGGGCTACCCCGGCAGGTAGCCGCCCCGTGTCTGCGGGGTCTTGATCCCCAATAGCGCGCCCGCCACCTGCGTCTTCAGCACCTGAGCGGTGCCACCGCCGATCGTGAACATCCGCACGTCGCGGTACATCCGCTCCAACGGTTCCGCATCGCCGTAGCCCCGGGCACCGAACATCTGGAGCGCGTCATTCACGACCCTGATGGCGTTCTCCGAGGCGAAGGCTTTGGCGCGCGCCGCCATCATGAGATCAGGAAATCCGGTGCCCGTCCACTCCGCCGAGCGCGCGGCTTCGTGAAGCATCAGACGCGAGGCATGGACGGCCGCATCCATGTCGGCGAGCATCCATTGCAGTCCCTGGAACTCGGCAATCGGTCGCCCGAACTGGTGCCGCTCCAGCAAGTAGCGCTTGGCATGCTCAAGCGCTCCCGCGGCGACGCCCATCGCGATCGTGCCGGCCCCGACCCGCTGGCTGTTATAGGCGGTCATCAACTCCGCAAAGCCCCTCTTGGGCCCAGATGGCGTGCGGAGGACCATATCGTCGGCCACCTCGAGCCCTTCGAACGAAAGCTCCGCCTCCGGCATCCCGCAAAGGCCCATCGTCCGCTCGCGCCGGACCACCTTGAAGCCTTTGGGCGCGATGCCGGCCTCCGGGTCGACATGGACAAGGAAGCCCGCGATGCCAAGCTCCGTGCCGTCCTCCTCGAGCGCGCGCGCGAAGATGAGGTAGAGCTTCGAGACGCCGCCGCCCGTGATCCAGTGCTTGGTCCCATCAAGGATCCAGCGGCCGCCCTGCCGCCGCGCGGTGGTCCGCATCTCGGTCGCCGCACTGCCCGCGTCGGGTTCGGTGATGCAAATGGCGGGCTTGTCCCCGGCGAGCACGATCGGCGCCGCAAATCGGCGCTGCGCATCTGTGCCGTACGCCATGACCGCACTGATACCGCCCATATTGGCCTCGACGATGATCCGGGCCGTCAGGGTGCAGGCCCGCGCGACCTCCTCAACCACCTCAGCCACCTCGAGATAGCTCGCCCCGCGCCCGCCGAACCGCTCAGGGATCGACATGCCCATGACACCGGCCGCGGCCAACTCCCGGACATTCACCCACGGGTAGGTCCGCTCCCGATCCCATTCCGCCGCCCGAGCGGCAAAGCCTGGCGAGAGCGCACGAACGCGCGAGAGCGGGGTGTCGGTCAGGGCGGCGGCCCCACGGATCTGCTTGTTCACGGCGTCCTCCTCGCTACGCGATCACCCCCAGATCACGACACAGTGAGCTTTGACCGTAGCACATTGAGGAAACGTGCCCTAAGAAAGAAAAAAGAGTTTCTACATTCAGAAAACCTAACACTGATGAACCTGCGCTTCCTCAGAACCGTGATGGCCATCGCGCACAGCCCGTCGCTGAGCGCCGCGGCCCATGACCTCGGCATCAGCCACTCCGCCGTCAGCCAGCACATCAAAGCCCTCGAAGATGAGCTGCGCTTCCAGATCCTCGACCGCTCCAAGCGGCCGCCTGTTCTGACCGGCGAAGGGCTGGCTCTTGTCGAGCATGCCCGCCGGATCGAAGACATCGCGGGCGACATCCGGTCGCTTGCCGATGGCAGCCGGCTCCGCGGACAGGTGCGGATCGGCGTGGTGCCGTCGACCGTGACGAACCTCGCAGCACCCGCGCTCGCCACGCTCTGCGCGGCACATCCCGACCTCAAGATTGACCTCATCACAGCGCTCTCGGAGCGGGTGCTGACCCAAGTGGTCGATGGCAGCCTCGATCTCGGGCTCGTCACGGACCCCGGCAGCGAGGACCACGACCTCACGCTCACACTGATCTGCGAAGAACCGGTTGAGCTGATCTTCTCGGCCGCAGATGCGGCGGGGGATCCCTTCACCCTCCTCACAGAACGCCCCTTTGTCTGGTTCGACCGGCGCAGCCGTCTGTCACAGCAGATCCAAGGCGTCTTGACTGAGAAAAACATCCGCGTCCGCTCCGCCATGGAGGTGGACTCCTTCGAAGCCGTCACAGCGCTCGTCGAGCATGGGCTCGGCGTCTCGATGCTGCCCCACCGCATCGGAACCCCGGATCCGCCGGGCGTCCGCCGGCGGCGCCTGCCCTGGGGCTCACCGGCCCGCCGGGTCGTCCTCGCCAGCCGCTGGGCGTCGCCACGCCGGCTCTTTGCAGCCACTTTGGCAGACGCGCTGCGGGGCGCGCTCGCCACACATCAAACGTCGGCCTAGTGGAGTGCCTCCAACGCTTGGACCCCTCGGGCTCGAGCGGCGATGATCTCGTCGGGATCGGCGCGCCGGACGACGGGGTTGGCCTCGGTCGCGGTGTGGTCGGCGATGAACCGGTTGATCGCAGCCTGAAGGTCTTGGACAGAG
>JBCCWM010000206.1:0-7785 GCA_039193505.1 Pseudomonadota bacterium
GGTTCGGCCGGGTGCGACGGCAGGTTGGCACCGATCTGTCCGGACCGGCCCACGCCGGAGGATCGCACGGATGACGAGTGCGGCGCGGGACCGAGACCTCAAGTTTCTTCTTCGGACAGTCGTTCTTGCGGATGAGGCGGTGTCGGAGGGCAACCACCCCTTCGGCGCACTCCTCGTGTCGGCGGACGGGGTGGTCCTGGCGGAGGGCAAGAACTCCTACTCGGTCGATAAAGGGCCGGGGCATGCCGAGGCCAACCTCGCCCGCGACGTGGCCCGCCGCTTTCCGGAGGAGACGCTCCGGGCGGCGACGCTCTACACATCGGTCGAGCCCTGCTCGATGTGCTCCGGCACGATTTACTGGGCCGAGATCGGCGCCGTCGTGTTCGGGATGACCGAAAAGCGGCTTGCGGAGCTGACCGGCGACGCCCCCGAGAACCCGACTCAAGACCTCGCCTGCCGCGTCATCTTTGCCTCCGGTCAGCGCAAAATTGACGTGCGGGGGCCCTTCGCGGAGCTCGAGCCGCAGATCGCCGCGCAGCATGCAGCGTTTTGGACCCAGGGATGAGTGAGGTGACCGTCACCCTGACCGGGCGGCTCGAGGCGGCGAGCGCGATCCCATGGATCCTCCACCGCGGGCGTCTTCTGAGCCTCCGAGGATGGGTGCGCCGGGTTGACGATGCGACGATCGAGATGGCGCTCGAGGGGCCCGATCCTCTCCTCGACGCGATGGAGATCGCCTGCAGTCTCGGCCCCGGAGACGTGATGGTTGAGACGATCACGCGTGCGGCTTATCACGGTGCGACCTTTCGGAACGGGTTTGAGCATCTGGACGCGGCCCGCGCCTAAAGAATGGGCAGACCCGGACCCGCCTAGGAAACCGACCGCGAAAGGCTTTTGCCGCCCCGGCGTTCTGCGCATCCTCCTCAGCGAGGAGAAGTGCCCCATGCCCGCCACAGCCGTCGCCCTGTCTCGCGACCTGCCACCGAAGCGCGTGATGCGGGCGGAGGTTTCCGGGATCGACATCGCGGTCTGGCGCGACCCGGCAGGGCAACTCCACGCCTGGAACAATCGTTGCCCACATCGCGGCATGCGCCTCAGCCACGGTTTCGTGCGCGGTGACAAACTGGCCTGCCTCTACCATGGCTGGCACTACGGCACGGATGGCGTCTGCACCTATATCCCCGCCCATCCGGAGCTGGCCCCACCCGACACAATCCGAACCGAGGTGTATGCCATCACCGAGACGGACGGCGTGATCTGGGTGAGCGTCAACGGACCCGTCGAGACCGGGTGCGCTGAGGATGCCACCGTGCCGCTCCGCACGCTCTCGGTTGTAAGCGACGAAGCTCAGGCCCTTGCCGCGCTTGCCGAGACGCCTTTTCGCGGTGCCCGGCCACGAGCGTGCGGCAGAAGCCGCTTCGACCTCGGCGACCGCAGGCTTCTGGTGCGCACAAATCCGGTCGGCCCTGCGGAGACTCATCTCCACGTGCTTGTCGATCGGGGCGCGGGTTTGGCCGACCGAAAGGCGCTCTCGCGGTGGTGCGAGGCGGCCCGGACCACAGCGGAGGCTGGTCGGACATGAGCCTCAGCCACGCGCGCAACGACTGGTATGCAGTGGCGATGGTGGACCGCCTTGCGGAGGGCCGGGTGCTTCGTTCGAGGCTTCTTGGCGAAGAGATCGAGGTGAGCGGCGCGGCAACGGCACCCACGGTCCGGGCCTCCGGCGCGCCGCGACCCGCGCGCATCTGCTACGACCATCTGTGGACGACGCTCAGCGACGCCCCCCGCCCCCTGTTCCAGATTGCCGAGGCCGCAGAGGTCGATCGCACCTTCGTTCCCTGCGGCCCTGTGACAGTTCGATGCTCGCCCCTTCGCGCGGTCGAAAACTTCCTAGACATCGCGCATTTCCCCTTTGTCCACACCGGAATCCTCGGTGAAGAGCCACACACAGAGGTGCGTCCCTACAAGGTCGAGATCCGAGACGAGATCGACGAGGTCTGGGCGACAGAGATCGGGTTTCACCAGCCGCAGGCGGCCAAAAGCGCCACCTCAGCGATCGAGACCCAGTACCAGTACCGCGTCCCGGCACCGACCACAGCCGTCCTCTACAAGACCTGCCCGCCGAAGCCGGAGGCCTGGGACGTAATCGCCATTTTCGTGCAGCCCGAGACCGAGGAACGCTGCATCGTCTGGCCCTGGATGGCCCTCTATGACGACGTGACGGCCTATGCGGAGCTGGTTCAGTTCCAGCAGGAGATCTTCCTGCAGGATCGATCCATCCTTGAAAACCAGAAACCGGCCTTGCTGCCGCTCGACCCGAGGATGGAGATCCCGACCCGCTGCGATCTGACCTCCGTCGTCTATCGGCGCTGGTTGAAGCGCAAGGGCGCCACCTATGGTGCAATGACAAAGACCTGATGTTCACGCTCTACAACTACGTGCTCTCCGGCAACTGCTACAAGATCCGCCTCTTCGCCGCGCTGTTGGGCGTGGAGTACAAAATCATCTCGGTCGACTTCTACCCGGGGCGGGAGCACCGCTCGCCCGAGATGCTGGCGCTCAACCCCGCGGGCACACTGCCTGTCCTGACGGCCGGCGATCTCGTTCTGACCGAGACCCAAGCGATGCTGACCTGGATCGCCGCACGGTTCGACCCGTCGGAAACCTGGCTCCCGCGGGACCCGGAGGGGCTCGCCACAGTGATCGAGTGGCTTGGGTTCGCGGGCCGTCTGACACAGAGTGCGGGGCTTGCACGGCTGCAAGCAATGCTCTCCTGGCCGGGTGACAGTGACGCCGCCAAGGCCGCGGCGACGGAGGATCTGCGCCGGCTGGAGCTCGCGCTGACCGACAGGGTGCTCGAGGGCGGGCTTTGGCTTGCCGGCGACGCCCCGACTGTCGCCGACATCGCCTGCTTTCCCTATGTCGCGCTCAGCCCGGATGCGGGGCTTGAGCATGAGGGCTACCCCGCGATCCGGAACTGGCTCTACGCAATTCGAGGCCTGCCGGGCTTTGTGACCATGCCCGGCATCCACTACCTCCACGACGTGCCGAGGGGCGCCGATGGCTGACCCGATCCTGAAGCTTGAAGGTGTCACCAAGCGCTACGGTCGCACACTCGCCAACGACGCGGTCGACTTTCGGATCGAGCCTGGGCGCATCCACGCCCTCCTCGGCGAGAACGGGGCCGGCAAGTCGACCTTGATGAAGATCATCTACGGCCTCGTCAAACCCGATGCCGGAACGCTGAGTTGGGAGGGGCGCCCGGTCGAGATCCCCTCGCCCGCCGCGGCGCGGAACCTCGGGATCGGCATGGTGTTCCAGCACTTTTCGCTGTTTGAGACGCTGACAGTGGCCGAGAACATCTCACTTGCCGTCGCAGGCGCTCCGGCCGCGTTGGCAGCGCGGATCGAGGCGGCCTCGGCCCGCTTCGGCCTCGAGATCGCACCGGAGGCGCGCGTCCATGCCCTGACCGTGGGCGAGCGACAGCGGATCGAAATCCTCCGCTGTATCCTGCAAGAGCCGAAACTGATCATCCTCGATGAGCCGACCTCCGTGCTGGCGCCGCAGGGGATTGAACGTCTGTTCGCAACGCTCCGCAGCCTTGCCTCCGAGGGCATCGCGGTGGTCTTTATCTCCCACAAGCTCGACGAGATCCGCGCACTCTGCGACGAGGCGACGATCATGCGCGCGGGCCGCGTCGTCGGCGTCGTCGATCCGCAGGTCGAGACGGCCCACAGTCTCTCGGAGATGATGATCGGCCGCGAGATCGCCACGGCACCCGCGCGTGCTGAGACCGGGGCGGGGGAGACCCTGATGACGGTCCGCGGCCTGACGCATCGGCCGCAAACGCCCTTCGCCCCCCGCCTGGACAATCTGTCGCTGAGCCTTGCGGCCGGCGAGATCCTCGGCATCGCAGGCGTCTCCGGCAATGGGCAAGGGGCGCTCACGCGAGCCTTGGCGGGCGAGATCCGAACCGATCCGCACACCATTGAGTTTGCCGGCACCCCGATCGGGGCCGCGGGGCCCGAGGCAAGACGGCGGATGGGCATCCACTTCATCCCGGAGGAGCGGCTCGGGCGGGGCGCTGTGCCGGGCCAAACGCTTGCCGAGAATGTCGGGCTGACAACGTTTCATGCGGGTCTTGTCGCGTCGGGCTTCCTCAGACTGGGCCAGCGCCGCGCCCGAGCCGAGGAGGTCATCGCCGGCATGGATGTGCGCAGCAGCGGCACCCAGGCGGAGGCACAGTCCCTGTCGGGCGGCAACCTTCAGAAGTTCATCGTCAGCCGGGAAATGGCACTCGGACCGAAGGTGCTGATCGCCGAGCAACCGACCTGGGGTGTCGATGTGGGCGCGGCAGCGGCGATCCGCCAGCGGTTGCTCGACCTCCGCGCGGCCGGCGGCGCGCTGGTGATCGTGTCGGAAGATCTTGAGGAGCTGATGGAGATCTCGGACCGCATCCAGGTGATGTTCCGCGGCCGCCTCTCGCCCTCCGTCGCGGTGGGCGAGACCGATATCAGCCATATCGGCCTCGCGATGGCCGGGGAGTTCGACGGGCTGGAGGCGGCCCATGCCTAGGCTGGTCCTCGAGCCGCGTGAGACGACATCGATCCTAGCGCCGGTCCAGGTGGCCGGCCTCGCGCTTGCGCTGACGCTTGTTGCGGGCGGGGTACTTTTCGCGATTTACGGCGTGGCACCGCACAAGGGCCTCCATGCGGTGTTCGTCGAGCCACTTCTCAGCACTTATGGGATCGGCGAGGTGCTGCTGAAGATGGCGCCGCTGCTCCTCGTCGCGCAGGGGCTTGCGATCGGGTTTCGGGCGCAGGTCTGGAACATCGGGGCGGAGGGACAGCTGATCCTCGGTGCAATCGCAGCCTCGGCCCTCGCGATCCAGTTCGATGGCACGGTCTCGCCTTTGCTCCTGCCCGCGATGATCCTTGCCGGGATGCTCGCGGGCATGGCCTGGGCCGGCATCGCGGCGTTTCTCCGCACGCAGTTCAACGCCAACGAGATCCTCGTGACCTTCATGCTGACGAGCGTGGCGTTGCAGCTTCTCTACTATCTTGTCACCGGGCCGCTGAAGGACCCGATGGGCTTTAACTTTCCACAGTCGATCAGCTTTGGCCAAAGCGCCAGCTTCCCGCTGATCATCGAGGGCACGCGCGCGAACGCGTCGCTCTTTATCGGGCTTGCGGTGACAGCCCTCGCCTGGGTGTTCGTGCGGTACAGCTTCGCCAGCTATCGCCTGTCGGTGGGCGGGCTCGCGCCCGACGCGGCCGGCTATGCGGGCTTCGCGTCGAAACGGGCGATCTGGATCGCGCTCTTTGTCTCAGGAGGTGCCGCAGGGCTTGCGGGCGTCGGAGAGGTTGCAGGCCCCCTCGGTCAGCTCCAGCGAAACGTCTCGCCCGGATACGGCTATGCCGGGATCATCGTCGCCGTGCTCGGCGGGCTCCACCCCGTCGGCATTCTCTTCGCCGCCGCCATCATGGCGCTGGTCTATGTGGGCGGGGACTTCGCCCTCCTCTCCGTCGGCGTCCCCGATGCGGTGACGGGCATCCTGCAAGGGATCCTGCTGATCTGCTATCTGGCGTGTTCGCTCCTTCTTACGATGCGGGTCCGCTGGGTCCGGGACGCGCCGGCCTGATGGATGTGCTGATCTTCATGGTCAGCGGCACGCTTGCGGCCGCCACCGCGCTGATCTTCGCCGCGATGGGGGAGCTCGTCGCCGAAAAGTCCGGCATGCTCAATCTCGGGATCGAGGGCATGATGGCCACCGGCGCGGCCATGGGGTTTGTCGCCGCGTCGGTCTCAGGCTCCTACACGCTCGGTTTTGTCGCAGCGGCCGGTCTTGGTATGTGCCTCTCGCTCATCTTTGCCGTGCTGACGCTCGTCTTCCGCGCCAACCAGACCGCCTCAGGGCTTGCCATCGGGATCCTGGGCCTCGGCCTCTCCTCCGCGATCGGCAAGAAATTCGAGAGCATGACGCTGCCGGGCCTCCCCGACCTGCCGCTCGGAGTGCTGGCGGACCTCCCCGTGATCGGGCCGATGATCTTCCAGCTCGATGCGATGGTCTATCTCTCGATCCTGCTCGTTGTCGCCACCTGGTATGTGCTCAACCGGACCAAACTCGGCCTCACAATCCGCGCTGTGGGCGAGAGCCCCGAGACCGCCCACGCGCTCGGCCTCAAAGTCCGCTGGATCCGGGCAGGCTGCGTCGCCTTCGGCGGCGCCATGGCGGGCATCGGCGGGGCGTATATGTCGACCGCCTACACACCGCTCTGGGCTGAGGGGATGATCGCGGGCCGAGGCTGGATTGTTGTGGCGCTGACCGTGTTTGGCACGTGGATGGTGCCGCGCGTGGCGCTTGGTGCCTATCTTTTCGGCTCCATCTCGCTTTTGGAGCTCTCTATTCAGGCGTTCGGGGTCAATGTGCCGAGCCAGCTCATGTCCGCGCTACCCTATCTGGTCACGATCTTCATGCTCGCCCTGATCTCGCGCAACACGCTTTTCATTCGCCTCAACAGCCCATCGAGCCTTGGGGCCACGCTCAAACTGCAATGACAAGGGGAAGTGAAAGATGAGACTGGCAAGGACATGCATGGCCGCATCGGTGTTGGGGCTGACCGCCCTGCCGGGCTGGGCGGAGGATCCACTGAAGATCGGCTTCGTGTTCCCGTCGCCGATCGCGGATGTGGGCTGGTCGGCGGAGCTCAATGCCGGGCGGGTCGCGATAGAGGAGCACTTTGGCGACAAGGTCGAGACGATCTTTGTCGAGAACGTGCCCGAGGGCCCCGACGCCGCGCGGATCATGAACCAGATGGCCGCTCAAGGCGCGGACATGATCATGCTCGGCTCTTTCGGGTATATGAATGACGGGATCAAACTCGCCGAGCAGCGCCCCGAGATGACGTTCATCCACGCATCGGGCTACAAGCTCGCACCCAATTTCGGGAACTTTCAGAGCCGCAACTACGAGAGCAGCTACCTTGTTGGCATGGCCGCGGGAGACGTGACAGAGACCGATGTCGTCGGGATTGTCGCCGCCTACGCAATCCCCGAGGTGATCGGGATGATCAACGGGTTCGCGCTCGGCCTGCAGGAGGTCAACCCCGACGTCACGATCAAGGTCGTTTGGCTCAACTCCTGGTTCGATCCGCCGAAAGCGCAGGACAGCGCGCGCGCGTTGATGGCCCAACAGGCCGACGTGATCTACTCGCTCTACCAAGACACGCCCTCCGTCGTGACCGTCGCCGAGGAGGAGGAGGTCTGGGTGATCAACACCTCCTCGGACATGAAGGAGTATGCGCCGACCTGGCTCCTCGCCTCGCAGATCGCGGATTGGAGCGCCTATTTCATCGAGAGCGCGCAGGCCTCCATCGACGGCACATTCGAAGGGACAGCGTTCTGGGGCGGCATGGCTGACGGCACAGTTGACGTGCGGAGCTGGGCAGACGCGATCTCGGACGACACGATGGCCGCCATCACCGAGGCCTCCGACGCAATGAAAGCGGGGACGTTCCATCCCCTGACCGGGCCCATCGCGGACCAAGACGGGGTTGAGCGTTTGGCCGACGGCGTCACAATCGCGGATCCCGATCTTCTGGGCATCGACTGGCTCGTGGCCGGGGTCGAGACGCGCCTGCCGAACTGACGATGCCGGCGTTCCGCGCCCATCTCATCCACAGCCGAGACCGTGGCCGGATCGAGCGCATCGACGATGCGCTCGTTTCCGTTTCAGACAGAGGCGAGATTCTGTCCATTGCGGACGGGCGGAGCGCTCCGGCAGCA